>JAAZJF010000079.1 GCA_012800475.1 Gammaproteobacteria bacterium | reverse complement strand
TCAATACCCACAAACAAGCACCCAGTAGCACCAGCAACAGGATTTGAGCCAGTAGGCGATCATTACTAAACATGCTGTATATCCATTCAAGTACTCAATCAGGGTAAGCGCTGTAAGACTAAGCCTGGGGTGTCATAGGTGGCTTCCAGCTCAATGCGCGAAGCGCGTACGCCTTGCTCTGCAATCGCTGTACGCCATAGACCCGCATGCTCGCCGGCCATACTGATGCGCATAATGCTGTTTTGATTCAACGCGCGCACCAACAGCCGCGTCCATACAGGATCAGGCTCCGCGGTTAATTGAGGTAAATTTAATCGCGGATCAGTACGCAACTGTCGTCCTAAGGTCGTGGCTGTGGGACGTAAATCCTCAGGCAACTGCTCGGCCTGAAAACGCTCCACATGCAAAAACCCGCGACCATTGCCACGGGTCACAGCATAGACCGCCAGCAAACTGGATTGTTCAGCACCGGCCAGGCGATATAAGGCATAGGCTTGGCTATCATCAGGGCCATATAAGCGTGCGTTTTTAAACACATGATTAGCCCACAAATTACTCGGCCCACACTCACGCGCCATGCACCAATAGAGCATCTGTGCATCCTGCTCGTGTAAGACTGCACGACTGGCTGAAAAAGCATCCAGCGCCTCATGCGTCGGCGCCAACTGCACGGTCAGGGTATCTAACGCTCCACGCACTGATACTTCACCGCTGTAGCGCATCTGGCCGCTAATACGGCGCACTGATCCTTGCGGATAAATTTTTTCAAGGCTGTCTTGCTGTGTTTGCCGAATAATTTTCGCTTCATGTAATGGCTCCAGCGCCAGCACAGACTCGGTAAAATCATTGGCGTACGTACCACTACTGGCCGCAGTCGATAACACGGCCAACGATGCGCTTAATATCCATCTGTACATAATTACTTAACCAACATTGTTTGTGCAGTATTAATAGAATGCTCATCCGCTTCAGCACGAAGAGGCATACACAACCCTTTTTGTACAGCGGGACGCGCAGCTAAGGCGTGCATCCAGCGTTGTAAAGCCGGCAACTCATCGACGCTCACACCCGCCCAATCATGCAACGCCAACCAAGGGTAAGTCGCAATATCAGCAATACTGTAATCCCCTGCCAAATACTCGACCTGCTCTAAGCGGTGATTGAGCACTTCATATAAGCGGCGTGTTTCTGTTTGGTAACGGGTAATGGCTGCAGGAATTTTGTCAGGAAAATAGCGATAAAACACATTGGCCTGCCCTTGCATAGGCCCCACGCCACCCATCTGAAACATCAGCCACTGCAAAGCCACTGAACGACCTTTGGCATCTGCGGGTAACAACTGCCCAGTTTTCTCAGCTAAATAATATAAAATCGCCCCAGACTCAAACACTGCAAAGTCATCATTATCGCGATCGACAATCGCAGGAATACGACCATTGGGATTGATCTGTAAAAACTCAGGGGATTTTTGCTCTTGCAGGTCAAAGGATAAGACATGCATGTGGTACGGCAGCGCCAGCTCTTCTAAAGCTATGGATACTTTGTGGCCATTGGGGGTGGCTGCAGTATATAAATCAATCATAAGAACTCCTGTGAATGACAGCTTTAGCGTACTCAGTGACGCTGCTTATTCTTATTAAGATGTGGAAAAAAATGTGTTGAGCCGCTCAGCTACAGCGTGCGCGCCTTGCTCATCATCGAGGTGCAAGTGGTGCCCGCCTTTTAAGCGTTGCACATCTAAATTTAAAGTGCTGATAAAATTTTCAAACTCAGGCTGCGCCACTAACACCCCTTGCTCAGCCACCACCAAACAGACGGGGCACTGCACGGCCTGCACAAAACTTGCCGCATGTGCACGGGTTAAGCGCAGCGGCGATGACAAGGTTAAACGCGAATCACTGTTCCAACTGTAACCGCCGGCCACAGGACTCAAACCACGCTGAGCTAACAATTGACTGGCCAAGTAACTCACGGGCATAAAGCCGCGCATGCGCACTTGTATCGCTTGTTCAACCGATTCGTACACTGTTTTTTTCTTAGCAGCTAAATCGATATGTGCCAGCAGTGCTTCACCCAGTTTTTGCGGTGACTGCGCCGCCTCTCCAGTTTCAGGTACCAAGCCATCAATCAAAGCCACACGAGTCACACGCTCAGGTACCGCAGCGGCAATCATCACGCTCATAATGCCGCCCAAAGAATGCCCCAACAAAGAGAACTTTTCCCAACCCAGTTCTTGCGTCGCCATCAGCGCGTCCAGTGCATAGTCCCACAACTGATAACCTGCGCCCGGCGCGCGATGGCCTGAATGACCATGACCGGCCATATCAATGGCGACAATACGCAAGCCTGCTAACTGCGGCGCCAGCAAATCAAAAGTCATCGCATTATCCAGCCAGCCGTGGAGCGCTAAGACAGGCTCGCCATCTTCAGGACCGTACACCCGTGCCGCCAAATCAATATGGGGCAACTGGATACGTATTTCTTGAGCTGTAGCTATCACGTGCAATTCCTTAATCTGTAAATAGGGGTGTCTAAACGTCTACAGCGCAAATCAACTGACATGCTGCACAGAACACAACGCCATGGTGCCCGCACCGACAAACTCGCCCTCTAAGCACACCACACTGGCGGTGTCCATGGGGATGCTGTGCGTACGATCAGCTTCCTGCAACCAGCCAGCGAGCGCACCGAGCAAGGGTTGATGTCCTACAATCAGTAAATTCTCAACCGGATACTGATCCAAATGGCGGGTCACGCTGCGCACATCATCCTCAGGTGTCAACCAAGGTACGGTCTCAATACTGGGCGTACCACCTAAGGTGGAGCACAACAGCTGCGCGGTTTGTTGCGCACGTATATAAGGGCTGCAGATGATTCGATCAAAAGCAACGCCACGCAAGAACTCAGCCGCTTGCACCACTTGCTCGCGCCCAATCTCAGTCAACTGGCGCTCAGCATCATGAGTTTGATAAGGCTGGGCTTGGCCGTGTCTTAATAGCCACAGTTTCATGGTTTAGGCTCGTCCGTCGTTCCTGTGTCTTTTAGCGCAGAATCGGCCGGATCAGCGATATCAGGTGCTTGTTCTGCTGCTTCTGCAACCTCTGCAACCTCTGCAACCTCTGCAACCTCTGCAACCTCTGCAACCTCTGCAACCTCTGCAACCTCTGCAACTGTAGCATCGGGC
>JAAZJF010000078.1 GCA_012800475.1 Gammaproteobacteria bacterium | reverse complement strand
GGCTTCAATCGCTGGGAGGCCGGCCAACAGCTGGCGCTGCAAGTGATTGAAGATGTGGTAGGCCAGATCTATGACACGCCAGAGCCGATGTTAGACACGCGTTTAGTTGAGGTATTTAGCGCGCTGCTTGAGCAAGATGATTTAGATCCGGCCATGCTAGCTGAGTTTATGGCATTACCCAGTGTCGGTTATATTATTGAGCAATACGAACAAGCCGACCCGTTGGCCATTCATCAAGCTCGCGAATATGTGTGTGATCAACTTGCGCATGCGCTTAAAGAACCCATGCTTGAGCGTTACCAAGCCTTGCGTAAAGTATCTTTAGCGACCTCGTATCGCGCTCAAGATACGGATATTGCCCGTCGTCGCTTACAAAATATGCTGTTGGCGTATCTGTTGCGTACGGGTGATTTAGAGGTACTGGATGCCTGTGTGGATCAGTTCTCTGTGTCGGATAATATGACAGAGCGTTTAGCGGCTTTAGCCTGTTTGGTTAACTCGCCCTTTACTGATGCTGCGCAACAGGCACTGGAAGGCTTTGCTGAGCGCTTTGCTAGTGATCCGATCGTGATGGACCAATGGTTTAGTGTGCAAGCAGCGGCGGTGTTGCCTGATGGATTAGAGCGCGTGCAGCGCTTGTTGAAGCACCCGGCCTTTAGTATTAAAAATCCGAATAAAGTGCGTGCTGTGGTGGGTGCATTCAGTGCGCATAATACGCCGAACTTCCATGCGCAAGACGGCTCAGGTTATGCCTTTCTAGCAGATCAAGTGATTGCTTTGGATGCGTTAAACCCGCAAATGGCTGCGCGTATTTTATCGCCTTTAACCCGCTGGCAGCGTTTTGATTTACACCAGCAAGACATGATGCTGGCGCAACTGCAGCGTATTAAAAACAGCGGTGACCTCTCTGCAGATCTTTTTGAAGTGCTGGAGAAAAGTTTGCCGGCGGCATAACAGCAACAACTCAGTGGTGCGGTATGCGCATCACTGAGTATGCTTAAAGCGCAACATCAAGATACGGTGCAATGCCGATGTCTTGCGGTCACTGATTCAATCGCTGTTGTGTTTGAGTTAGGGCATCATTTCAGAGCTTAAATAATCGTATATAAAGCAATGACTTAGCAGTCAAAAGAAAACCAATTATTCAGTGAGTGAAAAGACTGATTTTGGTTGCTTTTTAAGTCGCATTGGCTGCATGGTTGAGCAGTGTTCTTCCATACTGAATATAAATCACAGCGGCTATGCGTGTTGTTACAGCGTAACGTTGCATCAGTTATGACACGTCTTATAAAAATAATAGGGAGTCTATATGCGTGAACTCTTCTCACCCATATTCGAGCGTAGCAGGGCAGTGATGAACCTGGGTACTGCAGTGCGTCAGCGTTTTCAGTTAGTGCACGTATTCACATTGTGTGCAGCCGTGTTACTGCCTGCTTTATATTCAGTACCGTCCATTGCTGCCCATACGGACGCTGCTCATACCGCGAGCTATGCAGTAGAGTCACCCGCCGCACAAACGAGCTTACTCTTAGACATAGCGCGTGCCGGACAGCGCTTAGTGGCTGTAGGTGATCGTGGGCATATTCTCTACTCTGATAATGAGGGTCAGTCTTGGCTGCAGGCACGCGTGCCGACGCAACAATTATTGACCGCTGTTTTTTTTGTGGATGAGCAATCAGGTTGGGCTGTGGGTCATGATGCGCTGATTTTACACACCAGCGATGCAGGCCAGACTTGGACTCGACAGTACGATGACCTTGATCAAGAAGCCCCTTTGCTGGATGTCTGGTTTAAAGATCACAACACCGGCTATGCCGTGGGTGCCTATGGCATGTTGCTCGTCACTCATAACGGTGGCCAAACTTGGCAGTCCATCGGTGACATGCTGGAAAATGAAGACGGTTATCACCTGAATGCCATTACAGGTGTAGCTGATGAGGGTATTTTTATTGTCGGTGAAATGGGCGGGATGTTTCGCTCAAGGGATGAGGGTGCCTCTTGGGAGACCGTGGACAGTCCTTATTCAGGCTCACTCTTTGGTGTTATCGCAGGGCAGCACGCCCATGAATTGGTGGTCTATGGTTTACGTGGGCATATTTTCCGCTCTACAGATTTTGGTGAGAGCTGGCAGGCCACTGTGGTCAATACAGACAATGGCCCGCTTAAGTTTGGTTTAACGGGTGGTACTCAGCTGGATAATGGAGACATCGTCATTGTCGGCCATGGCGGTACGGTGTTGCGCAGTGATGATGCAGGCCTGAGCTTTAGCGTGAAGAATCGTGCTGATCGTGCCTCCTTAGCCGCGGTGGTTGGCAGTGAGCAGCAGGAACTGATTTTAGTTGGGCAAAATGGCGTGCAGCGCAGTGATAAGCAAGGCAACGATGTTGCTCGATAAATAATAAGACTGGAGATCGTCAACATGACCGCTAAATCAAGAAACAATCCAGCCGCAGTGCTCGAACGTTTAATTTTCAATAATCGCCCTGCCGTTATTTTATTGTGCATCATGATCAGTGCATTCTTATTCTGGAATGCGGCGCAAGTGCGCCCTGAGACCAGCTTTGAAAAAATGATTCCGCTGAAGCACCCCTATATCGAAAAAATGCTTGAGCATCGCAACGATTTAGCCAACTTAGGTAACAGCGTGCGCATCTCGGTGGAAAACACCCAGGGTGATATTTTCGATAAAGACTATATGGAAACCCTGCGTCAAATCAGTGATGAAGCGTTTTATATACCCGGTGTCGATCGTTCAGGTGTGCGCTCACTGTGGAGTCCCAATGTGCGCTGGACTGAAGTTACTGAACAGGGCTTTGCCGGCGGGGAAGTGATTCCACAAACCTATGATGGCTCGCCCGAGAGTCTTGAAGAGTTACGTAGTAATATCCTTAAATCAGGGCAAGTAGGGCGTTTAGTTGGTAATAACTTTAAGTCCAGTATTGTGGAAATCCCTTTGTTGGAAGAGTTTCCTGATCCTGAAAATCAAAGTCAGTTGATTAAACTGGATTACCAAGCCTTTTCGCACAGTCTAGAAGAAAAGATTCGTGACAAGTACCAGTTACAAAACCCCAATATAAAAATCCATATCAATGGCTTTGCCAAAAAGGTGGGTGATTTAATTGATGGCCTATTTGGTGTCGCGTTATTTTTTGCGATTGCGATAGGTATTACATTTGCGCTGCTGTTTTGGTTCACTCGGTGCATTCGCAGTACTGTGGCCGTTTTGTTTGCCACCTTGGTTGCGGTGGGTTGGCAGCTGGGGCTGCTGCATTTGATGGGTTTTGGTCTTGATCCCTATTCGATGTTGGTGCCCTTTTTAGTTTTTGCCATCGGTATTTCTCATGGTGTGCAAAAAATTAACGGCATTGCGATGGCGTCCGGTACGGCACTGGATTCATTAACCGCAGCGCGCATGGCCTTCAGGCAGTTATTTGTACCGGGATT
>JAAZJF010000077.1 GCA_012800475.1 Gammaproteobacteria bacterium | reverse complement strand
TTGATTCCCTAGTGTGTAGTGCTTAACAGCCTGCAAACGCGTTAAATAAAAAAGCCCCGACACTGCAATAGCGTTGGGGCTTTTTTATACTGCTAAGTATGCTAAGAAGGTGCAGTGATTAGGCTAAATCATCATGCTCCGCCAAGAGTGTCCAACGCACCGAAGTGACGCTTTTCTCTAAACTGACACGGCTGACAATCTGCTCCAGTTGCGATTGATGGCCCGATTGCGCCAATATTTCAGCACTGACCAGCAAGCAATTGTTATCCTCTAAATCCCTGCTCAGTAACGACTGCAGGGTGAAAGACATATTGCTCAGCGTATGCAACAACAAGGTGCGCACATGCACTTCATCATCCGCATGACACACGATATGAATCGCGTAACGCTGCTCCATCTCGGTATCGACAACATTAAGACGGTTAATGCGTAACGCCGCATCACGCAAGACAATATTGGCACATAAAATTACCACTGCACCCAGCGCAGCCTCGACCAATAAGCCCAGACCACAAAGCACGCCAATCGCTGCCGAACACCACAATGTAGCGGCCGTATTAAGACCTCGAATATTGAGCCCTTCACGCATAATCACGCCAGCGCCCAAAAAGCCAATACCCGACACCACCTGCCCCGAAATACGCCCAGCACTACTGACATCGCCGGTATACGCAGACACCAACACAAATAAACTAGCGCCCGATGCCACCAGCGCGTTGGTGCGCAAACCCGCTAAGCGCTGGCGCAATTGACGCTCAGCCCCAATCACAGCCCCTAACAACATCGCCACAGCGACGCGCAGCACGAAGTTTTCCCAAACCATGCTGTTGTACCTCGAATAAAAGATATTAAATGACAGACAGGCTCAGAACGAACCTGTGCGTAAATACCACAACACCCTCTGCTACGTAGGCTAGAAACATAGCGGAGGATACTGGGATTCAAACGAATAAAACTCTTTAGCAGCCGCTTCAGAGAGGGAGCGGCTGCTTAGCTGCAACCTTAAGCAATCGACACATCAGCAAGGAAATGCGCGGCAATAAACAGATAAATCACCACACCCACCGCATCACACACGGACGTAATTAAGGGCGCACTGGCGCTGGCAGGGTCAAAGTTAAATTTGCTCAACACAAAGGGCAGGCTCATACCGATCATACAACCGATCATAACGATCGAAACCATACTCAGCGCCAAGACCAGAGCGATAACTTCATCGCCACGAATATAACCCAAGATGGATACCGCTGCGGCCATCGTCACACCCAGTGCTAAAGCAACTAAAGCTTCACGGCCGATTAAGTACAGCCAGTCACGCATCACCACTTCGCCCGTGGCTAAAGCACGGACCATCAAGGTGGCCGACTGCGAACCGGCGTTACCGCCACTGTCCACCAGCAAAGGTAAGAAGAAAACTAAAACAATATTGGCGGCAATAATGTCTTCAAAGTGCGCAATCCCCGCACCCGAAAACAAGTTACCAAACACCAATAACACCAGCCAAAACACCCGCTTGCGATAAAGCAAACCAATACTGGCATCTTTTAAGTTACCAATAATAGTGCTGACACCCGCTGATTTGTGGATATCTTCAGTGACTTCTTCGCTGACCACATCCATGGCATCGTCATAAGTGACAATACCGACCAACACACCCTCTTCATCAGTGATGGGCAAGGCGAGTAAATCATAGCGGGCGATTTTTTTAGCAATGTCTTCTTGATCATCTGTGACTAAAGCGCGTACCACATCGCTGGTCATTAAATCCTGTAACGACTTATTCAAGTCCGCCAGAATTAAATCACGCAAGGACACCACACCCAGTAAGTTACGCTGCTCATCCACCACATAGGCTTGGTAAATGGTTTCAGCATCAGGCGCTTCATCACGTAAATACGCCATCGCTTGCGCAACAGTCATATCTTTTTTCAGCATGGCGTAATCTGACGTCATCAAAGCACCGGCGGTGCCCTCGACAAAAGATGACAGTTTGCGAATATCTTCGCGCTCGGCATGCGCCAAAGCGGGCAAGAGCATATCGCGCTGGTTTTGATCAAAACGCTTAAATAAATCCGTGCGTTCATCGGCAGGCATTTCACTGACCAAGGCCGCTAAAGTGGCACGCGGAAACTCGCGAGCTAAGCGCACTTGCTGCTCAGGTTCAAAATAAGTGAAAACTTCCGCACGACTGGGCAAGCGCTCCAGCAAACGCCAACCTAAACTGGGTTCGAGTTCTTCAAGCACATCGGCTAAATCAACAGGACGTAAACTTTTAATCGCAGCAAAGGCGTTATCGAAGTTATTACTTTGAATGGCATCGCGCAAAACGAGCGCAAGATTCTGATGGGTTTGACTCATTGTAAATCTCCAAGCGGCCAAGAGCAGACAGCTTGAGAAGACTACAATTCAGATTAAACTGGCTTTAGTCCGCAAGCTGTCGTCAAACGACGCGCTAACTTTAATATTGATGAAGTCCAACACGGACTTATACAAGAACTTTCCATATAGCCTTTATTTTCTCTGAAACCGCTTATGCGGCGGGCGAATACTAAGCCAAGCACCGCACAATGACAACATCAGCTTGGTTTTGCTTATTCGTTTAGCCGATTTTTCTGATAATGGTATGCTTAGCGCCATTGAATATTTTTTATTAAAATACAGTATTTTTAAGTGGTGCTGTACAGCCTTTTGGAGTTTATTTTGACTGCCACAATTGATGATGTGAAAAGTTACTTATTGGAGCTACAAGACCGTATTTGCGCCACTTTTGAACAGGCCGATGGCGGCACTTTTTATGAAGACAGTTGGGAGCGTCCAGGCGGCGGTGGCGGGCGTACCCGTGTTTTAGAACATGGCGCACTGATTGAAAAAGGTGGCGTAAATTTCTCCCATGTCTATGGCGATTCTTTACCGCCCTCGGCCAGTGCGCACCGCCCAGAACTGGCTGGACGCTCGTTTCAAGCCATGGGTTTATCATTAGTCATCCATCCAAAAAACCCTCATATTCCGACATCACACGCGAACGTGCGACTTTTTGTCGCAGAGAAGCCCGGTGAAAATCCAATCTGGTGGTTTGGTGGAGGCTTTGACTTAACCCCTTACTACGCACACGAAGAAGATTGCGTGCACTGGCACCAAGTTGCTCATGATGCGTGTGCACCTTTTGGTGACGAGGTTTACCCTGAGTACAAAGCCTGGTGCGATCGCTATTTCTACTTAAAACACCGTGATGAGCCCCGTGGTATTGGCGGGCTGTTCTACGATGATATGAATCAATGGGATTTTGACACCTGTTTTGCCTTTATGCGCGCCATTGGTGAAGCCTTTACGGATGCTTATATGCCCATTGTTGAGCGTCGTCGACATACGCCCTTTACCGAGCAGGAGCGCGAGTTCCAAGCCCATCGTCGCGGCCGTTATGTCGAGTTCAATCTGGTATTTGACCGCGGTACTTTATTTGGCCTGCAATCGGGAGGACGTACCGAATCTATTTTGATGTCCTTGCCACCGCATGTGCAGTGGAGTTACGACTGGCAGCCAGAAGCCAACAGTCGTGAAGCGCGTTTAACTGAATACTTTTTACAAGATCGTGATTGGCTGGGTGAGGCGCAGGCGAAATGAACAACTACGGCGTCTTTGGCAACCCCATTGCTCACAGCAAATCACCTTTAATCCACCGTTTATTTGCTGAGCAAACAACGCAACACATCAGCTATGAGCCTTTACTGGCGGCGTTGGATGGCTTTCCCGCTGCTGTGCAAGAATTTTTTCGCACCGGCAGCGGTGCCAACGTGACCGTGCCATTTAAAGAACAAGCCTTTGCCTTGGCCGATCAACTGAGCGAGCGCGCACAGCGGGCGAAAGCCGTGAACACTCTGAAAAAACTCAGTGATGGCAGTTTATTGGGTGATAACACCGATGGCGCAGGCTTGGTCAACGATTTACTTAACAATCAAGTGCAGCTCGCGGGCAAAAATATCTTAATTTTAGGCGCAGGTGGTGCAGTGCGCGGTGTGCTTGAGCCACTGCTAGCGCAACATCCCGCCGAAGTGGGCATTGTCAATCGCACCGTTGAGAAAGCTGAACAACTGGCACGCGAGTTTACCGACTTAGGCCCGATGACCGCCTGTGGCTATGACTGGATTGATGCGCCTGTGGATATCATTATCAACGGCACCTCGGCGAGCCTTAGCGGTGATTTACCACCTCTGGCAGCGACGTTAATCAAGCCTGGGCACACTGTGTGCTATGACATGATGTACAGCAAAGACACCACGGTTTTCAATCAGTGGGCACAACAACAAGGTGCAGCGCGCACTTTAGATGGTTTAGGGATGCTGGTTGAGCAAGCCGCTGAAGCTTTTTATATTTGGACCGGCCTGCGCCCTGATCCTGCACCAGTCTTACAGCAATTACGCGCGCAATTAGAGTGACTGCTCTAGCGCACAACCTGCCCCGTTAACAAATCACGAATGGTGCTGGGGTTGCTGCTCTGACCCAGCTCGCCGCTGAGTACGGCGTCGAGCTGGCCATGAAAATACTGCTCAATACGTAGCGCATTTTTCGCAGGCAATAAACCACTGGGGTTGGCCGAGGTTGACACCAGCGGCCCCGTTAAAGCGCACAATTGCGCCACTAAAGGATGGGCGCTAACACGAATCGCAACACTGGCATGCTGACCCGTAATCCACTCAGGCACGCGCTGATGATGTGGGACTAACCAGGTATGCGGCCCCGGCCAGCTGGCCTTAAGCTGCGCCATATGCTCAGCTGATAAACCTTCTAACAGCCAAGCAAACTGCTTAATATCAGCGGCAACCAAGATCAAGCCTTTGTGCATCGGTCGATCTTTGAGCGCCAATAAACGCGCCACAGCTGTGGCATTAAAAGGATCACAACCCAATCCCCACACCGCTTCTGTAGGGTAAGCAATCACTGCACCCTGTCGAATTTTTTTTGCAACCTGTTGCAGCTGCCAAGCATTACTCATCACATCAACTCGCACGCGTAAAAAATAGCGAAATCACTAAAAGGCTATCTTAAACCTGTCATGCCTTGCGATACAGCCATAAACTGCCCTCACGACTGACATTGCCATTAATTTCAAAATCAGTCAGCAGATTTAACAGCTGCGCCAGCGACAACTCGCTCTGCTCAACCAGCTGATCAATCTCCAAGGGGCGCGCTTTTAATAACTCTAAAACAGGGTGCTCAGGCTCAGCGGGCGCAACAGGATCAGGCTCTAATGCTAATGTAGTTTGACCTTGCGTCTCGACACTGGGTGCCACCAATTGCCAACCCTGTAAGGATTCAAGTATATCGCCGACGGTTTCAATCAAGGTCGCACCATCACGAATCAGTTGATGACAGCCGCGTGCACCCGGTGAATGAATGGAGCCGGGAATGGCATAGACTTCACGCCCCTGCTCCGCAGCCAAACGTGCAGTAATCAACGAGCCACTGGATGGACTGGCTTCAACCACCAACACACCGAGCGCTAAACCACTAATAATACGGTTGCGGCGCGGAAAGTGGCTGGCATGCGGCGCACTATTGAGCGCCAGCTCAGACACCACAGCACCACCCTGCTCAATGATATCGCGCAGCAAACCGCGATGGCGTGCGGGATAAACTTGATTCAAACCTGTACCCACCACGGCAATGGTTAAACCTTGCGCATCTAACGCACCTTGGTGCGCCGCCGCATCCACACCTAAAGCAAGGCCGCTGGTAATGGTAAAACCACCCTGTGCCAAGCTTTTTGCAAAGCTGTGCGCGGTATCTAAACTCGGACGACTGGCGCGACGACTGCCCACCACAGCCAGCTGCGGCGTTTCTAAAATCGACACCGCGCCTTGCACAAATAATAGTGGCGGCGCAGCAGCAGTTTCTTTCAGCAAGGCGGGATAATTTGGCATATCGTGTAGCACGATATGGTTGCGTGCATGCTCAGCCCAACGCAAGCCCAGCAGCGCTTGCTCACGCACCATGTCGCTGCGACGGGCTTCAATACTGCTGTGCGGCATCCCTATCGCACGCCATGCTGATGCAGGCGCATTAAAAGCCTCCTGTGCAGAGGCAAACACCTCAATCAATCGATAAAAACGCTGCGGGCCAATATCAGGCAGGCTGTGTAAACGTAAACGTGCTTCAAGTTCTGCAGACGAGCAATGCGCCATGGCCATCTCCCTATGTAAAGCGCATCACATCCTGTGTATGCGTAGCCTGCAGTGTAGTGTGGGATCGTTAAAAAGCAAAAAGCGCCCTGAATAAGGACGCTTTTGCTCTGCCATCATTCAAGCTGTGTTAAGGGTTTTTAACCTTATCCAACACCGCTAACTGGCGACTGGCATACAAAACTAAGCCATAGCTGAGCTTGTCATAGGTGCGAAACACCATCAGCAAGCCCGCACGTTCATCGGGAATTTTCACCGAAGTACCACTGATGCGGTCGCGTACGGTTTCACCGGTTTTATAGACCGCCAACACATGGCCTTCACGCACACCATCACGCGCACCCTTATTTAAGGTCACCACGTCAAACTGACCAATCTGCGACACGCCGCGCGGAACATCTAAGATCAAGCCATTGACCTCTTCGTCTGGCTCACTGGGCACAAAAGTCGAGGTGATTGCGCGCCCTTCCGTGGTAAATAAGCGATCAGCAATCCGCACTTCTTGGGTCGTGCGATTTAAGACCATAGTGCCCACTTGATCTTCCACAGCAACAATATCGCCACCGCCAATATCGTCGGCATTAATACCAAGAAACTCTTTAGTGTCAGGATCAATATAGGTGCGACCTTGGCGATAAATACCATAGGTGGTGCCGTTTTCGACATCGCCACGTACATATAAACGATCGCCTTTACCACTCAACACACGCTCAGCATTACCTGCCACCACATAAGGCGCTTGGTTAAACTCTTCTTTGCTGTCGACAATGCGATTGCTCAGTAAAAAACTATTAATGGCTTCCAGCGGGATGGTTGGAATCGCCTCCGCCATCGGCGTGCTGCGCACTTTAGGTGACAATTTAATCGTGCCACGGCTCGCACCGCGATTGAGCATAATGCGCGGCTGACCATTGATATACACTAAACTTAAACGGTCGCCCGGATAAATCAAATGGGGATTGGACACCTGTGGATTGGCATGCCAAATCTGGGGCCACTTCCACGGTTTGTGCAGAAACTGACCTGAAATATCCCATAACGTATCGCCTTGGACCACGGTATAGGTGTCAGGATGACCATTTTTTAACTGCACTTGTGCTTGCACTGCAGCGCTGGCGAGCAGTAACAGAGCAAGTAATGTTTTCCTCATGCGGTGAATCCCTTTATCATATGTTGATCGTGGAATGCGGTATGAGCATTCCAGAACCCTATTTTGGCTTTCCAGCCATTTCTTGATTATGCTGCATATCATATTAGCAGTGCTTTCTTATTTTATTCTATTTAGTACATCACAAACGCATATGGCCATTTTAAATATTCTTGAATACCCCGACCCTCGCCTGCGCACCATAGCTAAACCGGTGGAACAGGTCGATGATAATATTCGCACCCTCATTGATGATATGTTTGAGACCATGTACGACGCGCCCGGCATTGGCTTGGCCGCGACACAGGTGGATGAGCACATCCGTCTGTTGGTCATGGATTTATCCGAAGACAAATCTGAACCTCTGGTGTTTATTAACCCAGAAATTGAAACCCTCACCGAGGACACCGAACTCTACCAAGAGGGCTGTTTATCGGTGCCCGGTTTTTTTGAAGATGTGCAACGTCCTGAGCGTGTCAAAATCAACGCTTTGGATCGCAACGGCACAGCATTTGAAATGATTGCTGACGGTTTGCTTGCTGTGTGCATTCAACACGAATGTGATCACCTCAACGGCAAGTTGTTTGTGGATTACTTATCCTCACTCAAACGCGATCGCATTAAGAAAAAGTTAGAAAAAATTCATCGCCAGCAAAAAGCTTAAGTCTGCCTTAAGTTTGCTGCTGGATTGTGACACCTCTTCTGTATTTGCAAGGTAATTGTATGTCCTCCTCTCTACGTATTGTGTTTGCTGGTACTCCCGAGTTTGCCGCTAGGCATTTACAAGCGCTACTCGATAGCGAGCACAGCGTGGTAGCGGTGTATACGCAACCTGACCGCCCTGCTGGGCGTGGGCAAAAACTCACGCCCAGTCCAGTTAAACAACTGGCTAACGCACATCATATCCCCGTGCTGCAACCACAGAATTTACGCGGTCCAGAAGCGCAAGACGAGTTAGCAGCCTTTAAGGCAGACATTATGGTGGTGGTGGCGTACGGCTTAATTTTGCCGCAAGTGATTTTAGATACGCCACGCTTGGGTTGCATCAACAGCCACGCCTCATTACTGCCACGCTGGCGCGGTGCAGCACCGATTCAGCGGGCCATCGAAGCCGGTGACAGCGAAACCGGCATCACCGTGATGCAAATGGAGGCTGGTTTAGACACCGGCCCCATGTTGCTTAAAGTCAGCACGCCCATTGATGCCAACGACACCGGCGGCAGCTTGCACGATCGTCTCGCAGGCATTGGACCCAATGCCGTACTGCAAACCCTAGAGGGTTTAGCCACTGGCAGTATCGACGCGCAACAGCAACTGGATGGCTTAGCCACCTATGCGCACAAGCTGAACAAGCAGGCCGCTTTAATTGACTGGCAGCGCCCTGCCAGCGCTTTAGACTGTCAAATTCGCGCCATGCATCCATGGCCTATTTGTCATAGCACGCTGGCCGGTGAGACTCTCAAAATCCATGCTGCAGAATGTGTGGAGGGACAAGGCCAGCCTGGTGAAATCCTGCATGCCGATCGCAACGGTTTAGTGGTGGCCTGCGGTGAGCAAGCGCTACGCTTGACGCAAATACAACTACCCAATGCGAAAGCCTTGGCCTTTAGCGATGTGTTCAACAGTAAAAAAGAGTTGTTCCAATTGGGTCAGGTACTGGGCTTATGAACCCTCGTCTCGCGGCAGCGCGTGCACTGACGGGCGTATTAGCCGGTAAAACATCATTAGCCAGCAGCTTACCACTCCAACTTGAGCGCGTGAATGAACGCGACCGAGGTTTAGTACAAGAACTGGCCTTTGGTACCGCGCGCTGGCAACCGCGCTTATCTATTTTAGCGCTGGAGTTGCTGAGCAAGCCGTTTCGTAAAGCTGATTTAGATGTCGAAGCCTTACTGCTGGTGGGCTTATATCAGCTGCTCTATACACGTATCCCCGCACACGCAGCCATTGCCGAAACCGTCGGTTGTGCCACAGCCTTGAAAAAACCTTGGGCCAAAGGCTTGCTCAATGCGGTACTGCGCCGTGCCCAACGTGAGGCTGAAACACTGTTGCCGGCCTTAGAAAAAGACCCTGTGGTACTGACTGCCCACCCACGCTGGCTGCAAAAGTCATTAAAAGCGTTTTGGCCTGAAGACTGGTTGGATATTTGCATAGCTAACAACAGTCATCCGCCCTTTACGTTGCGCGTGAATCAACAACAATTCAGTCGCGATGCGTATTTGGCACTCTTGAGCGACAGCGGTATTGCCGCGCAGCCCACAGCATTCAGTCCGGTGGGGATTACCTTAGTCACCCCGTGTGACGTCAACCTGCTGCCTGGCTTTGCCGATGGCGCGGTCAGCGTCCAAGACGAAGCAGCGCAATTGGCCGCGCAGTTATTGCTCCTAGAGCCTGAGCAGCGGGTGCTCGATGCCTGCTGTGCACCGGGCGGGAAAACCTGCCACATCTTAGAAAGTGAAACGCAGCTGCGCGAAGTGGTGGCCATTGATCTGGAACCCCAGCGTTTAGAGCGCGTGCAAGCCAACCTTGAGCGTCTTAAACTCAGCGCCACACTGCGCGCAGGTGATGCCCGCGCACTGGATGAATGGTGGGACGGCCAGCCATTCCAACGCATTTTACTGGATGCACCCTGCTCGGCCACTGGCGTGATTCGTCGCCACCCTGATATTAAACTCACGCGCCAAGCCGATGACATCGCTGCTTTAGCGCAACTGCAAGGCGAACTGCTAGACGCCATGTGGACGACATTAGCTGAGAATGGCGTCTTGCTCTACGCCACCTGCTCAACACTGCCAACAGAAAACACCGAAGTGATTGCGGCCTTTTTAGCGCGCACTGCAGATGCCTGTGAGCTGCCCTTTGCTGCGCCTTTTGGCAAAAGCCAAGCGCATGGCCAGCAATTATTAGCCCAGGTGGGCGGGCATGATGGTTTTTACTATGCACGCCTGATCAAACAGGCCGCACGTACTTAAAGGCAGCCGTATGAAGATTATTATTCTGGGTGCGGGCCAAGTGGGCGGCACATTAGCCGAGCATTTAGCCAGCGAAGCCAATGATATTACTGTGGTCGATACCGATACTGAACGCCTGCGTGAGCTGGGCGATCGCTTGGATATTCGTACTGTGGTGGGTCATTGCTCATTTCCAACTATTTTACGCCAAGCCGGTGCCGACGATGCTGATATGTTGGTGGCAGTCACCAACAGTGATGAAACCAATATGGTGGCGTGCCAAGTGGCCCACACCTTGTTTCGTACGCCCACCAAGATCGCCCGCGTACGTGAATCAGCCTACCTGACACGCACTGAGCTCTTTGATAATGATGCCATTCCCATTGATGTGCTGATCAGCCCTGAACAAGCTGTGACCAATCATATTAAGCGTTTGATTGAGTACCCAGGCGCCTTGCAGGTGTTGGATTTTGCTGGCGGTAAAGCACAGCTGGTGTGCGTACGCGCCTATTATGGTGGGCCATTGGTGGGCCAAGAATTACGCCAATTGCGCACTCATATGCCCAATGTGGATACTCGAGTGGCGGCTATTTTTCGACGTGACCGCCCCATCTTCCCGACCGGCGATACCATTATTGAAGTGGACGATGAAGTGTTTTTTATCGCTGCGCGCGGCCATATTCGTGCCGTGATGAGCGAGCTGCGCCGTATGGAAGACAGCTACCGCAAAGTGATTATTGCCGGTGGTGGGCATATTGGTGAGCGCTTGGCCGAAGCGATTGAAAGCCGCTATCAAGTAAAAATCATTGAA
This sequence comes from Gammaproteobacteria bacterium, assembly GCA_012800475.1. Taxonomy (GTDB): domain Bacteria; phylum Pseudomonadota; class Gammaproteobacteria; order Pseudomonadales; family Pseudomonadaceae; genus Denitrificimonas. Next base: position 3,252 of record JAAZJF010000077.1, on the reverse strand, counting down.
ATCAATGCCGCACGCTGCCGTTACTTATCCGACAGTTTAGACACCACTGTGGTTTTGCATGGCAGCGCATCGGACCGTGATTTGCTGGTGGAAGAAAACATCGACGAAACTGATATTTTCTTAGCGCTGACCAATGATGATGAAGCTAATATCATGGCTTCATTACTGGCTAAACGCTTAGGCGCCCGTAAAGTGATGGCCATTATCAATAACCCAGCCTATGCCGATCTAGTGCAGGGCGGCGCGATCGATATTGCCATCAGCCCACAGTTGGCCACCCTGAGTACCTTGCTCACACATGTGCGCCGCGGTGATATTGTCAGCGTGCATTCACTGCGTCGCGGTGCCGCTGAGGCCATTGAAGCTATCGCCCACGGTGATCGCAAATCCAGTAAAGTGATTGGTCGTAAAGTCAGCGCCATTCAATTACCCCCAGCCACCACTATTGGTGCGATTATTCGCAATGATGAAGTGCTGATTGGTCATGACGATATTGTCATTGAAGCTGACGATCATTTTATTTTATTTGTGGTGGATAAAAAGTATATCCGTGATGTGGAGCGTCTGTTCCAGCCGGGCTTAACCTTTTTCTAATCTGATTTGCATATCGATTCTTAACGAGTAACTTGCATGCACTTTGCCGCAATTGGTCGCATTCTTGGTGTGTTATTGATGCTGTTCAGTATCAGTCATGTGCCCCCTTTATTGATTGCCCTGTATGACAATGGCGGCTCAAGCTCAAGTTTTATTTGGGCTTTTGCTATCACGTTATTCACCGGATTTTTTCTTTGGCTGCCAGTACGTCATGCGCGTGCTGAGTTGCGGGTGCGTGATGGCTACCTCATCACAGCATTGTTTTGGATCGTACTGGGCTCGTTCGGGGCCATTCCCTTTATGCTGTCGCCCAGCCCCAATATGGGTGTGGTCGAGTCATTGTTTGAAGCCTTTTCCGGTCTGAGTACCACAGGTGCGACGGTGCTGACGGGGATTGATCAACTGCCGCGCTCGATTCTCTATTACCGCCAGCAACTGCAATGGCTCGGTGGCATGGGAATTGTGGTCTTAGCTGTGGCAATTATGCCGATGCTGGGCGTGGGCGGTATGCAGCTGTATCGCACCGAAATGCCCGGGCCACTTAAAGACAATAAGTTATCGCCGCGCATTGCCGATACGGCGAAAACCTTGTGGCTGATTTATTGTGCTCTGACGCTCTTGTGCGCGCTGGCCTACTGGGCCGCTGGCATGAATCTATTTGATGCCATTGGTCATAGCTTTTCGACCATTGCCATCGGTGGTTTTTCCACCCATGACGCCAGTATTGGCTATTTTGACAGCGCACTGATTGAGCTGATCTGCATGTTCTTTATGGCCATTTCCGGAATGAACTTTGCGCTGCACTTTTTAGCCTTGCGCAGCCGTTCTTTAACGGCCTATTTAAAAGATCCAGAATGCCAAACCTACTTGAAAATTTTAGCCGCGGCTTTTCTGATCACCGCAACCGTGCTGATGATTTACAACCATCATGACGACCCATTGCTGTCCATACGTTACGCCGCATTTGAGGTGGTCTCTGTTGCTACCACCACAGGTTTTGGCATCACCGACTTTAGCGGTTGGCCCAGCCTGCTCCCTTTCTTATTGCTCTACACAACCTTTATTGGGGCCTGCGCAGGCTCCACAGGTGGCGGTATGAAAGTGATGCGCGTCATGCTGTTGTACCGTCAAGGACAGCGTGAGATTCAACGCCTACTACACCCCAACGGTGTGTTCACCATTAAACTGGGTAAACGGCGCGTGCCCGACCGTGTGATTGAATCCGTCTGGGGCTTCTTTGTGGTGTATATGGTGACTTTTTTCACTCTTATGCTGGCGTTATTGGCGTGTGAACTGGACCCCATTACCGCGTTTTCCGCCTTGGCTTCGTGCATGAACAACCTCGGCCCTGCATTGGGTGATGCAACCGCACATTATGGTAATTTGCCCGCGGCGGCACAATTGATTCTAAGTCTGGCGATGATTTTGGGACGCTTAGAGATTTTTTCTTTATTGATTTTGTTATCCCCAGCCTTTTGGCGTTATTAAACGCTCTCAGTTGCAGTAGCGCACCGTTTGCGCGCTACTGCAACTGTGCGGCAAGCCCTTATGACGCAGGACTGACGACCTTGTTCAGGCTGCAATCATCACTCCAGCGCACTCATACATAGGCACGCATAGCAACGCCTTGATCCAACCGCCTAACCCAAGCTATGACATGCTGTGTTAGCAATACTAATCACTGCAATAGAAAACCCTAAGCCGCGCAGACATTGATTTGTATTAAGATAGACCCATTATGGACTGTATAGCGCCATTCATTTTTTGCCTTAAAGGTGTTCTTGTGACTGATCAAACTAACCCGTTACTGCACGACTTTGACCTCCCTGAGTACAGTGCGATTCGCCCTGAGCATATTGAGCCGGCAATCGACACCATTCTCGCTGACAGCCGCGCTGCAATTGAACAGATTCTCAGCCAAACCGCACAACACACTTGGGAAAGCTTAGTGCTGCCCATGGATGAGCTGGGTGCACGTTTGGGTGAAGCTTGGAGTCCAGTCAGCCACCTCAACGCAGTGTGCAACAGCCCTGAGCTGCGCGTTGCCTATGAAGCGTGCCTACCCAAACTGTCTGACTTTGATACCGAATTAGGCCAGAACCGTGCCTTATTTGATGCTTATCAAGCCTTAGCCAACAGCCCAGCCGCTGCGCAGTTTTCCACGGCACAAAAGACTATTTTAGCCGACGAGCTGCGTGATTTTCGTTTGTCGGGTATTGATCTAGCGCCTGAGCAGCAAAAACGCTATGGCGAAATTCAAATGCGTTTATCAGATTTATCCAGCAGCTTCTCTAATAATTTGCTCGACGCCACTCAAGCCTGGACCAAACATATCACCGACGAAAGCATCTTAGCGGGCTTAACCGACTCAGCTAAAGAGCAAATGGCCCAAGCCGCGCAAAGCAAAGAACTCGAAGGTTGGTTAATTACCCTCGAGTTTCCGAGCTACTACGCAGTGATGACCTACGCTGATAATCGTCCATTGCGTGAAGAGGTTTACCGCGCCTACAGCACGCGTGCCTCCGATCAAGGCCCGAACGCCGGTCAATTGGATAACTCACCTGTCATGGAAGAAATCCTTGATCTGCGTTTAGAGTTGGCGCAATTGTTAGGCTTTAACAACTACAGCGAATTGTCCTTAAGCACCAAAATGGCTGA
>JAAZJF010000010.1 GCA_012800475.1 Gammaproteobacteria bacterium | reverse complement strand
GTTGCACCGATAAGCTGCACCATAGCGTTATGTACACCGCGGCCCATACCTTGCAAACTGCCGCACACATAAATGCTGGCGCCTTGTGCCAGCCAGTCCAGCAAGCGTTGTTGGTGCTCTTGCAGATAATCTTGCACATAACGTGGCGTGACAGGATCACGTGAAAAAGCGCAATCGATATAGGTTAAGTGTTGACTGTACTGCCACTGCTCCAATTCATCGCGCAGGATGTTGTCAGTCTGCGGGCAGCGTTCACCGAATATTAACCAGTTTTGACTCAAGGGCGAGCGCTCGGCTAGGTGGGCTCTTAAACCGGCCAATCCACTGCCAGCGCCAATAAAAATAGCCGGTTGAGCGCGATGCACAGCATGGAAATTAGGCTTGGCGCAGATGCTAAAGTGCAGGTCATTATTGAGTGCTAAGTCGTGGCACAGCCAGCTTGAACAGAGCCCCGGTTGTTGTTGCTCGTTGTAACTTAAGCGCACAATCAGCTCTAAATGACCGCTGCAACTGCTCGAAGCAATGGAGTATTCGCGCGGTTTGAGCTCAGGTTGATTGCGTGGGTGCAGCAATACAGTATCGCCCGCGCGCCAGTGGTGTTGCTCAGTAGCAAAACGTAATTTATATAAACCTGGACTGCTACTGTGGGGGTTGAGATGCTGGCGCTCCATTAAAGTCGCGTTAAACCATGCGGGTTGGTAGTGCTGCGGTTCAATGGCGGGTGCTGCAAAGAGTTGCGTGATTTTTTGCTGCCAGAGTTGTATCTCCTGAGCATTCATGGCGTCTACAGTCATCAGTGGCAAGCTCACTGTGGCACCTTGCGCCAGTAAGCGAGTGTGTAATTGTTCTGCAAAATGACAAAACAGCGGATAGCTGCGATCACCAAGGCCCAGCACATGAATTTTCAGGTTGTGTAATGTGCAATCAATAGGTAACTGCTTTAAAAAATAGCGCGCATGTTCCGGTGCTTCGCCGTCACCAAAAGTGCTGACAATAAACACGCAGTGCGCACTGCTTTGCAATTGATTGGGTGTGAGCTGATCCAGCGCTAAACACTGCACATCATGTTTGGCATTGAGTAAATGCTGGTGCAGTTGTTGCGCCAGTTGCTGTGCATTACCGCCCTGACTGGCCCAGACAATCAAAGTCTCGGCGCTGTGTTGTGCTGGCTGCACTAGACGACGATGCCGCCGCCACAGCACAGCACAAAAAATCAGATAACTGCACAGCAGGCCAACTGCAAGCAGCTGGCGCGAGCTGTCATCCACTAAAGTGAACATTGACGCTTAAGGTGCGAGCACTTCAAGCGTTGCGGTGTAGCTGGCACGCTTTTGTGTGGCGGGTGAGTTGGAGTCTTTTACGGATTGTGAGCGTGTGGCTTCTAACCAGTACATCCCCGCATCAGGCCAAGTAATCGACACTGCACCGTTTTTATCTGTTTTGAGCTTGATGTCATTGAGCTCGTCACGGTATTGGCCATTGGCTGGAATCACTTTAACCTTGACGTTACGCGCGGGCTTACCATCGAGTAAAAAGACAAAGTCAGCGGTTTCACCGGCGAATAAATCATTAGGATGCGTCTTCGGTGATAGCTCTAAGCCTTGACCTGTAGGTTTGAACACTTGCTCAGTGGGCTCGCCTGAAGTGACAAAAACTTCCATACGCGTTGAGTTGTCAGTGACTTGCAGTTTTTCAGCATTTTTGGGTACATGCTTGGCAAAATCAGCGGCTTTACCAGACCAGCGACGCATTTCACCGTTTTCTTCATAACGTGCAAAGAGGCCTTGGTTGGCAATGGCCAGTTTCCAAGTGCCTTTTTGATCCAATTGCACATCAAAGGTGCTGCGGTAGCGGCCGGTATTACCAAATTGTGGCTGCGCTAAAGTACCGTCGGGACGAATAATATCCAGCTGTGCCCGTGGACGCATGGGGGCTGGTTTAGCATCTTTGGCTGCAGACTTTTGGCCAGGCAGCACCAAGTGTTCACCTACGCCTTCAATTTGCAGTGGGAAGTGCTCAAAGTTAAAGATACCGTTAGATACTGCCGCATCTACAGTAATCCAAGGATCTTCGCCCGATAACACAGTAGCTGAAGGCAGCATCCAAGCACGGTGTGCTTGAGCACTGAGAGGTAAGCAGATTGCGAGGGCGAGTGCCGTCCATTTGATCATAGGTTTCATGTTGTCGTCCTTAAGGAGTGGTCGTTAAAGTGATC
>JAAZJF010000076.1 GCA_012800475.1 Gammaproteobacteria bacterium | reverse complement strand
TTTATCGGTGAAGTGCTGGATGTTAGTGGGCATCTAGGTGGGTTTAACTTTCAGTGGGCTTGGGCCAGTGGCCATGCTGCTGGTAGCGTGGTCTAGTCCTGCCACCCAAACTGCGGCAGCGGCCATAGTCGCTGACCCAGACTGAAGCGACTTGAACGCTCCCCATCTATGAATGAGACATTAAAGGTTGTGCAACACGGGCAGCTTGAGCGATTCGAGTTGCTGTTTTAAATCCTGAAAAAGCCCATCGGCACTGACAGTGTAACCCTCTGCAGTAAAATGCACTCCATCTTTTTGAGCCAACCCTTGTGCCTGCCAAGCTGAGAAGCTGCAGGCACCGCCCATCAAGGCTTGCCAATCCCAAAACAAGGTATGTTGCTCACGCGCCACCTTGCGCTGAATACGCTGCACTTGATTCAATTGCAGCGGGCGCTGTGCTTGGCAGCTACTGGCATGCGCATGCTTAATCACATCCGGAGCACCGATGATTAACACCGCTGCCTGAGGCTGCTTCAAGCGTAACTGTTGGATCTGCCGGGTTAAATTAGCGTAATAAGCGGGAGTGTCCAACGCATCGTTGAAGGCTTCGTTAGTACCATAAGACAGCAGTATCAAATCCGGCTGCAAACTGTGTAAGGGAGCCTGCCAATGCTCACCCCATTTATCCAGCATCTCAATAGTGGCCCCATTCATACCTAAACTACTAAGTAGCACACCCGACTGACCATTATCCAATAGCCACCCTCCGAGCTGCGGGTAACCTTTAGTCAATACTTCTAGCTCTAAGGGCAACTGAACTTGCTGTGCCGCCGACCATTGCCAACGATTCCAACTACTGACTGGCCAACTCACAAACTGGCCGTTGAGACGTACAGGCGCTGGAATAGGGCTGGAGTACAAAGCGCGCACATTAAAAATCTGTTTATCCGACGCATATTGCGCCAACTGCAGACGACTACCTTGGCGCAAAGGTTCCAATACAAAACCACCGGGCGGAAAGTTAGCGTGCTGCTCCAAGCGACTGCTGGTTAATTGCCATTGATCAGCTGCAACTTCAAAAAGCTTCAGTGCGGCGCTGCGTTGACCACGAATCCATGCAGGCGGTACCCAGCCCGGACCTGCATCGCCATAGCGTTCTTGCAGCGCAGTACGCAACGCCCCAGTAAAAAAATCCGCGGCCGTGTGCGAGTCACCCAACTGGATAACATGGCTGGTGTACTGACCACTCAACATTTTCGCAGCCACAGCGTTCAGGCGCAGCTCACCAAAATCAGTCAAGTTTCCACTACTGTATGTATCGACTTCAGGCAGCGCTGCAGGCTCAGCACTGTCTACTGGTGGCTTGCTGCAACTAACTAAAAAAAGCGTTGTTAATACAGTACCCCAGGTAACAAAAGCATGTTTTATACGCGATTGTGGACGGCACGCTAATGCTTCAATTAAGGGCATGGGTGGCAAGTTGTGTTTCATGGTCAGTCTGTTTCTCTGGCGTAAATATAATAAGGTCAAATAGCGCATCAGCCAAGGTACGCTGCCCTGTTGGAGTAAAGTGTATGCCATCACCGGAGCGCATTTTTTGCGGCACACTACCATCCCCCATATAGTCAGAATAGGTGGTATCGGTATACTGAAACACCTGATTACTGGATAAAAACACCTCACCAGCCTGTAACACCTCAGAGCGATACAAATCATTGAGATAATTCACCTGAGAGGACAACTTAGCGCGCCGCATATTAGGTGAGCCGACCCAAATAATATCGACATTATGATGCTGTGCTGTATGGATAATAGTGCGAATGCGACTGCGGTACAGCGACTCCCAATCTGGACTAGCGTAACGCAGATATTGCCCACCTTGCCCCGATGGCATATCCCAAGGATCATTGGGCCCTAAGAATATAGCCATTAATTTAATATCTGGATTGTCTGCCAATGTTTGCGCAATAGTAGCTGGCCAATTAAACGACTTGGGATAGGCCAAGCCTGTGCTTTGTCGGCTCAAATCTAAACTTGCCAGACCATACTCACGCCGCAAACGTACAGCAAGATGAGGTGCGACCCCCTGCATCATTGAGTCTCCAGCAAAAAAAACACGCTGCCCTGAACTGATGGTTGCATAGCGTTTAAATTGCGCCGGTGCCGTGGCTACGGCCATAGACTGCTGTTCAACGACCAAAGACTGCGTCTGCATAGACCAAACGCTTGGTGAACACTGGCAATCCGCCAATATGGCTGCTGCATTAATCGTTGATAATACTGTGGCGACCTGCGCAGCCTGCTCCACCATTATATCGAGATCGATATCTGCAACCTGTAGTGTCTCTGTTTGGCTAGGTGCTAATACAGGTGCAGGTATAGCGCGCTCATCTTGGCGACTTATTTCCGCCCAAAAACTCTCCCATCCTTTAGCAGTCGCTGTATGTACACGAGCCCCAGCCTGCCATAGAGCGATATCCTGCCAGGCTTGCCAAGGTGGCGGGCGATGATAACTTTGCTGCCAAAATGACTCTAAAGAATCTTGGTGCATCCACACCAACAGCGCTCCTGTACAAAACAAAACGTAACAACTGAGTAAGAGTCGATTGAGGTTATCCATCGTTTAAAAACTCGCGTAAATAAAGTTTGGCATTCCATCTGGCGCAAGACTTAACGCAAGGCTCAGTACAGCTGCCAGCACAACAGGGTAATACCACCACTGCACTTGCTCACTTTTAGCCTGTAAGCGCTCAGTCATACGCACCAGCCACGGATAACTTAAAAATAGTAACAGCAGCGCTAACACTTCATACTTGTACTGCGCCAGCAACACGTGCAACTGCACAGTGCTGATGCTGTGCAACATCCATATAGCTTTCTCAAGACTGTCACTGCGAAAAAAAACCCAAGCTAAACAGACAAAGTTAAAGCACAGTAAGCGTGCAGTTTGCTTATGCACATAGCCTAACAGCGGCCGCTGGCTGACGCGCACAGGCCATAAACGCTGCTTTAAATTGAGGGCAATCACACCCAGCCCATGCAAAGCACCCCAAATCACAAAAGTAAGCGCCGCGCCATGCCACAACCCAGAAATCACCATAGCCAGCAACACATTCACCTGCGTTCTGCCCCAGCCTTGACGCCCGCCACCTAAAGGGATGTAGACATAATCACGAATAAAGCTCGATAAAGAGATATGCCAACGAGTCCAAAACTCTTTTAAATGCAATGCAAGGTAAGGCGCATTAAAGTTGACTGGCAGGCGAAAGCCTAAAAACAAAGCAAAGCCCGTCACTAAGTCGGTATAGCCTGAAAAATTAAAATAAATCACCCAAGCATAGGCATATACCGCCAGCATATTTTGCTCTGGGCTATGCCCACCAGGATCAGCAAACACCGGATCCACCCAATTCTCAGCCAACCAAGCACTGAATAAAAACAGCTTTAACAGCGCTAATGTCAACAAAAAAAATGCACGCTTGGGCTCGAGCAAGCACCGTTGCTGATTTTGAATTTGCGGCATAAAGTGGCGGGCATTATTGATGGGACCGGCGACAATACTTGGGAAAAAACATAAATACAGCAACACTTGGTTAAACGGTGCTTTGGGTAAGTCTTGCCGCTGCACAGACTGCACATAACTAACCGAGTGAAAACTGTAATACGATAAGCCTATGGGCAGTAACAGGCTCAAAATAGGTAAATCAACTTGCAAGCCCATGGCAAGTAAAGCAGTTTGTATCGTCTCTTGAAAAAAAGCATAGTATTTAAACAGTACAAATAAGCTCACAATGCCAACGGCCAACAACATATAAATTTGCCGAGGGCGCAAAAACCGATCCGCATGATTGGCTAATACATATATAAAAAGGCTATAGCCTAGTAACACATAAGCAAACTGCAGATTAAATACGGCTACAAAAGCATAACTGGCAACAATCAGCATCACATTACGCACCGCCAGTGCATTAAAAGGCAGCCAATAAATCAGCAAAAAGGCGATGAAAAACGCAACAAATTCAAAAGATAGAAAATTCATATAACGATCATAATTAACTCAAAACAGATGCAAGCACCTAAGCCTTTAGACTGGTAGCTTCTGCTTAGATTTTTTGAGTCAGTTTGACAACAGATTTCACATCTTTTAGCGACTGCAACCTGCGCCCATTCAAAGCTAGGAAGTCGTCCTGCTAAAGCACCTTTTGTATTTATCAAGATTCCGTTCTCTGTGAGCTATATGAAATTGAAGAGTGGGCTAGCCTACCCCAGCTGAATGACGAGTTAAAGTGTTTAACACCCTGTATGAAATATGTCTATTTTGATATGACTAATCCATATATATTTAGATGTATACCTTTGATTTATATACAAATATTTAACAGTACAATGCGCTGTATATGATGCACTATCAAATGCCAAAAGACGCTGTTACCGCACAAGAAATCAAGCGTAAAACACCATCATAAAAATGCAGTAACGCGTATACCCAAGCGCGCCACTGGGTTAATAATTGCTCCAAGCACTACGCTTGGGTGGGCAATGGCTGATAGAATAGTGAAGTATTTTTATTTTTCTTGAGTTCTGCTATGTCGACCCCTTTTCGTCCTGAGCTGTTGTCACCTGCTGGCACCCTAAAAAACATGCGTTACGCCTTTGCTTACGGCGCAGATGCTGTCTATGCCGGCCAGCCACGCTACAGCTTGCGCGTACGTAACAATGAGTTTGACCATGCCAACCTGGCTATTGGTATTAATGAAGCCCACGCGCTGGGTAAAAAGTTTTATGTGGTGGTGAATATTTCCCCGCATAACGCCAAACTCAAAACTTTTATTAAAGATTTAGAACCTGTGGTGGCGATGGGCCCTGATGCGCTGATTATGTCCGACCCGGGTCTAATCATGATGGTGCGTGAACATTTCCCACAGATGAATATCCACCTGTCAGTGCAAGCCAACGCCGTCAACTACGCCAGCGTAAAGTTTTGGCATAAGCAAGGTTTGACCCGCGCCATTTTATCCCGCGAGCTGTCACTGGATGAAATTGAGCAAATTCGCCAGGAAGTTCCGGAAATGGAACTGGAAGTCTTTGTGCATGGTGCATTATGCATGGCCTACTCCGGCCGTTGCCTGCTGTCAGGCTACATCAACAAGCGTGACCCGAACCAAGGTACCTGCACCAATGCGTGTCGCTGGGAGTATAAAACCCACGAAGGCAAAGAAAATGAACTGGGTGATATTGTCCACAAGTACGAACCCATTGCCGCCGTGCAACAGGCTGATCCTGCACTGATGCAAGCTGCTGAACCTATCCTTGGTGTTGGCGCACCGACCGATGAGGTTTTTCTCTTAGAGGAAGCCGGTCGTCCGGGTGAATATATGTCTGTCTCAGAAGATGAGCACGGCACTTATATTATGAACTCGAAAGATTTACGTGCCGTGCAACACGTCGAGCGCATGGTGCAGATGGGCTTGCATTCATTGAAAATCGAAGGCCGTACCAAGTCGCATTACTATGTCGCCCGTACCGCGCAGGTCTATCGCAAAGCCATTGATGATGCGGTGGCTGGTCGTCCATTTGATAAGTCATTGATGGATAC
>JAAZJF010000075.1 GCA_012800475.1 Gammaproteobacteria bacterium | reverse complement strand
CGCCATCCATGGCTACGCTTGCCGTGACACTAGCACGCAGCTTGTTGACCTATGATGTTGCTGTCTAGTCAGACGTAAGCAACTGTAGAGCAGTCATGATTCGTAAGCTTTTGATTCAAGCTGCGATAGTGAAGCCTTCACCTTTATTCAATGAGTGCTGCGCTGTAGCTGTGACGAGCGAAGCCATGGATGGCGTAGCGCCGGAGTTGAACCCTGGATGGGTTCATCGACGGAAGAACAGCTACAGCGCAGCACGGCATGCACAGAACTGATTTTTACTTAGCCAAATACCGCATGCCTTCTTCCAGTCCCTCAATGGTCATCGGGTACATCTGATCTTCAATCAGTTCGCGTACCATTTGCGTGGACTGAGTGAATTGCCATTCCTGTTTAGGGTAGGGGTTAAGCCAGATGATTTTCTTGAACTTTTGCATAAAGCGCTGCATCCACAGATACCCAGGCTCATCATTCCAGTGCTCAACGCTGCCGCCGGGTTGGGCGATTTCGTAGGGTGACATGGCTGCGTCACCGACAAAAATCACTTTATAGTCCGCGCCATAGGTGTTGAGTACATCTTGGGTGGGGGTGCGTTGATCAAAGCGTCGCGCGTTACTTTTCCACAAGCCTTCATAGATAAAGTTATGGAAATAATAATATTCCAAATGCTTAAACTCAGTTTTACAGGCCGAAAACAACGCTTCACTGATTTTGATGTGCTCATCCATCGAGCCGCCAATATCAAACAACACCAACAGCTTAATGGTATTGCGGCGTTCGGCACGCATCTGAATGTTTAACAAACCACCATCGCGAGCGGTGTGATCAATGGTGCTGTCTAAGTCAAATTCACTTTCAGCGCCGGCACGGGCAAACTTACGCAGGCGTCGCAGCGCCACTTTAATATTGCGCGTCCCAATTTCGACCTGATCATCCAAGTCTTTATATTCACGCTGCTCCCAGACCTTAACCGCTTTACCTTGGCGCTCACCTTCGTTACCAATGCGAATGCCTTCAGGGTTATAGCCGCCTGAACCAAAGGGGCTGGTGCCGCCGGTACCAATCCACTTGTTGCCGCCTTGGTGTTTGCCTTTTTGCTCTTCGAGACGCTGTTTAAAGGCTTCAATGAGCTTATCTAAACCGCCTAGCGATTTGATTTTTTCACGTTCTTCAGCACTGAGTGAACGCTCAAACTCTTTGCGCAGCCACTCATCAGGAATCAGCGCTTCGATATGCTGATCCAAGCTTTCAATGCCCTTAAAATAGGCAGCAAAAGCGCGGTCAAACTTATCGTAGTGACGTTCATCTTTGACCAAAATAGCGCGGGCTAAATAATAAAACTCGTCCATATCAGCAAAGACAATGTTGTGTTTGAGCGCGTTGATTAAATCCAATAGCTCGCGCAGCGAGACCGGCACTTTTGCCGCGCGCATTTCGGTAAATAAATTCAGCAGCATGGCTACAGACCTCTTAAGTTAAAAGGTGCAGCAGGATTACCGGTGCAGAGCAGGTAATCCTGTGCAGCACATGGAATTAGCGTTTGCGGCGGCTCATAAAGGCCAAGCGCTCAAGCAGCATCACATCTTGCTCGTTTTTAATCAAAGCGCCGGCCAACGGTGGAATGGCTTTAGTCACATCGCGCTCACGCAGCACGGCTTCGCCAATATTGTCCGACATTAACAGCTTGATCCAATCCACTAGCTCACTGGTGGAAGGCTTCTTTTTCAGGCCGGGAATCTGGCGCACATCAAAGAACACATCCAAAGCTTCACTGACCAGCGACTGGCTGATATTGGGGTAATGCACATCGACAATTTTTTGCAGCGTCGTGCGATCAGGGAAAGCAATGTAGTGGAAGAAGCAGCGACGCAAAAAGGCATCAGGCAGCTCTTTTTCGTTATTGGAGGTGATAATGATAATCGGGCGGTGCTTAGCCTTAATGGTTTCGTCCGTCTCGTAGACGTAGAACTCCATCTTATCGATTTCTTGCAGCAGGTCATTGGGGAACTCAATGTCGGCTTTGTCGATTTCATCAATCAGCAAAATCACTCGCTCATCGGACTCAAAGGCTTCCCACAGTTTGCCTTTGTTGAGGTAGTTGCGCACATCGTGCACTTTGTCTGAGTTGAGCTGTGAGTCACGTAAACGGCTGACCGCATCGTACTCATATAAGCCTTGATGAGCTTTAGTGGTCGACTTGATGTGCCAAGTGATTAAACGTGTACCAAAAGATTCCGCCAGTTGCTCAGCCAGCATGGTTTTACCTGTTCCAGGTTCACCTTTAACTAACAGAGGGCGCTCTAGGGTGATCGCGGCGTTCACAGCCAGCTTTAGATCATCTGTAGCAACATAAGATTGAGTACCAGAAAACTTCATAACAAACCTCAGCACAACCTGCGCGTTATTATTTTAATTAAAGTGATTGATTACGTTTATAGGTTGCTTACTATACATTGCCGGCCTTAATTTTGTGAACGAAAGCACTTTTGCAGTCATTGTGTGCGCAAGGAGAGTAAAAACAGGCTGGACGCTTTGGGTTCAGGGCTTTAGGCTCAGATTCACTGTTGAGTCTATGGAGGATGTTTTAAATGAGCCGTATTTATGTTGATAACGCGCAAAGTGTCGGTAACACACCTTTAGTGCAGATTAATCGCTTGGGTCCCGCAGGTGTGACTATTTTAGCTAAGCTTGAGGCGCGCAACCCTGCAGGCTCAGTTAAGTGTCGAGTGGGTGTTGGTATGGTGCAAGCCGCCGAAGCCAGTGGCGCACTCAAACCGGGTGTCACCATGGTTGAACCTACTTCCGGCAATACAGGTATTGGCTTGGCCTTTGTCGCTGCGGCGCGTGGTTATAAATTGATTTTAACTATGCCCTCGTCCATGAGTTTAGAGCGCCGCAAAATACTCAAAGCCCTCGGTGCTGAGCTGGTACTGACCGAGCCGGCAAAAGGTATGCAGGGGGCGATTGATAAAGCCCATGAGATTGCGGCCAGCGCTCCTGACAAATACTTGGTCTTGCAGCAGTTTGATAACCCTGCCAATCCAGATGTGCATGAAAAAACCACGGGGCCTGAGATTTGGCGCGACACCGATGGCGCGATTGATGTGCTCGTCAGCGGCATCGGTACGGGCGGCACTCTCACGGGTATTTCACGTTATATTAAAAATACTTGCGGTAAACCGATTCTCTCCGTAGGCGTTGAGCCGATGACATCGCCGGTCATCAGTCAGACGCTAGCAGGGCAAGCGACCGCGCCTGCGCCGCATAAAATACAAGGAATTGGTGCAGGCTTTGTGCCGAAAAACTTAGACTTGAGCCTACTGGATCAGGTGGAGTTGGTCAGTGATGAAGAAGCCAAGCTGATGGCGCTGCGCTTGATGCGTGAAGAAGGTATTTTGTGTGGGATTTCCTGTGGCGCAGCCATGGCCGCAGCAGTGCGCTTAGCTCAGCAACCCCAGATGCAGGGTAAAACGCTGGTGGTGATTTTACCGGACTCTGGAGAGCGCTATTTATCCAGCATGTTATTTGACGGCCTATTTACTGAGCAAGAACTGGCGCAGTAGTCTGAACGCTACTGTACAAAGTGCGCTCGATCAGTCGCATGCAAGGTATACTCTATCTATTTAATGGGGTCGCTTCGATGACTATACAGTGTCCAGCAGTCGCTATTGCGCGACAGATTCTCGATAGTTTTGATCAATATCGAGAAGAGTTTCGGCGCATCACGAACTTAGGTCGCGAGCGTTTTGAGCGCGCGCAGTGGCAAGAGATTCAAGATGCTTCTGCGCAGCGTATTCAGCTCTATAAAGTGCAAGTGGATGTCACTCAAAAAGCTTTGTTAGAGCAGTACGGGACCGAGGTGTTACTCAATATTGAGTGCTGGCCACAAATTAAAGAGTCGTATATTGGCCAAATTGATTTGCGCTTGGATGATGAGCTGTCTGAAACCTGGTTTAACTCCATATTCAATAGCTTATTCAGTCACGACTTAATCAGCGATGAGTGCATGTTTGTGACCAGTACGCGTCCGCCGTTAAACGCACGTGATGCGCCGATGCAAATTCGCACCTACCGGCCTCAAGGTGACTTAACCGCTACGTTGCGCAAAATCAGTGAAGATTATCGCTTCTCTGTGCCTTATGCCGATCAAGACGGTGACTTATTGCGACTCGAAAATCAGTTGCGTGCCAGCTTGCCGGATTGGGTGTGTAAAGATCCTGAGCTGTGCATCGAGCTGTACAGCTCACGCCTGTATCGCAATAAAGGTGCCTACTTGGTCGGGCGCGTGTTTACTCAAGATGAGCAATGGCCGCTGGTGATGCCCATGCTCAATCGTGAGGAGCAAGGCATTCGTATGGATACGATGATTGTAGATGAGGCAGAAGTATCGATTATTTTCTCCTTTACGCGTTCGTACTTTATGGTGCGCGTTGCCTATCCTGCTGAGTTTATTGGTTTTTTACGTCGCATTTTACCGCGTAAGCATATCTCTGAGCTGTACACCTCGATTGGGTTTTATAAGCAAGGTAAGTCGGAGTTTTATCGTGCGCTGATTGATCATTTAGATAGCACCGATGACCAATTTGTGATGGCCGCGGGTATTCGGGGTATGGTCATGAGTGTCTTTACTTTGCCAGGCTTTAATACGGTCTTTAAAATTATTAAAGATCGCTTTTCACCCTCAAAAAGCGTGACTCGCGATACGGTGATTGATCGTTATCGCATGGTTAAATATGTAGATCGCGTGGGGCGCTTGGCCGACACCCAAGAGTTTGCTGATTTTCGTTTTCCTTTAGCGAAATTTGAGCCGGAATGTTTGCGCGAGCTGCTTGAAGTTGCGCCAGCCACGGTGGAAGTGCAGGGCGATGAAGTCTTGATACGTCACTGCTGGACTGAACGACGTATGATTCCGTTGAATATCTACTTGGATAACGCCAGTGAGCAACAAACCATTGATGCTTTGACAGACTATGGTTTGGCGATTAAGCAGTTGGCTGCAGCAAATATCTTTCCCGGTGATATGCTATTGAAAAACTTTGGTGTCACGCGACATGGGCGGGTGGTGTTTTACGACTACGATGAAATCAGTTATTTAACTGAAGTCAATTTTCGTAATATTCCTGAGCCGCGTTTCCCTGAAGATGAAATGTCTGCAGAGCCTTGGTATTCAGTCGGCCCGCGTGATGTGTTTCCTGAAGAGTTTCCGCGTTTTTTGTTTACGGACTTGCAGCAGCGCAAACGCTTTCAAGCATTGCATGGTGACTTATTTAAAGCGTCTTACTGGCAAGGACTGCAGGACGCTATTCGCCAAGGTAAAGTCATTGATGTGTATCCGTATAAGCGTCAAGACATCGAGTAATTTAACGGCGACTTTTAAACTAAATGGCGATTGCGTGTTTAGTGATTGAGAAGCCAAACGTTGCGCGGTATAATACCGCGCTTCCATTTTTCCCGTTCGGGAGCGTGCAATATGCTGCGTATCAGCCAAGAAGCTCTGACCTTTGATGATGTATTATTAATCCCCGGTTACTCCGAGGTTTTACCCAAAGACGTCAGTTTGAAAACCCGTTTAACTCGGGACATCGTACTTAATATTCCATTGCTATCTGCTGCAATGGATACTGTAACTGAGTCGCGTCTAGCCATTGCTATGGCACAAGAAGGCGGCATCGGTATCATTCATAAAAACATGACAGTCGAACAGCAAGCAGCTGAAGTGCGCAAAGTAAAGCGCTTTGAAACTGCTATTGTGCATGATCCTGTCACTGTAACAGCTGACACTAAAATCATTGATTTGCTCAAGCGCGCAGATGACCTGGGTTTCTCAGGTTTCCCTGTGGTCGATGCGGGCAATCAACTGATTGGTATCGTGACCGGTCGTGACTTACGTTACACGCCCAATGCCGGTGACACTGTCACTGCAATTATGACGCCTAAAGAACAATTAGTGACTGTGCGTGAAGGTACGGGTTTAGAGGAAATTAAAACTAAACTCTACGAGCACCGCATTGAGAAAATGCTGGTTGTGAACGATGCGTTCCAACTGCGTGGCATGGTTACTTTCCGCGATATCGAAAAAGCTAAAAGCTACCCGCTAGCATCTAAAGATGACCAAGGTCGTTTGCGTGTGGGTGCTGCAGTAGGTACCGGTGCAGATACGCCAGAGCGTGTAGCAGCATTAGCAGCAGCCGGCATTGATGTGATTGTTGTTGATACAGCACACGGTCACTCAAAAGGCGTATTAGAGCGCGTGCGTTGGGTTAAGGAGAACTTCCCAGCGGTACAGGTGATTGGCGGCAATATCGCCACAGGCGCTGCAGCTTTAGCTTTAGTTGAAGCCGGTGCTGATGCGGTGAAAGTCGGTATTGGTCCAGGTTCTATTTGTACCACGCGTATTGTTGCTGGTGTGGGTGTGCCACAGATTTCTGCGATTGCCAATGTTTCTGCGGCACTTAAAGGTACCGGTGTACCGATGATTGCTGATGGTGGTATTCGCTTCTCAGGTGACTTGTCTAAAGCCATTGTCGCCGGTGCTGACTCAGTGATGATGGGTTCTATGTTCGCCGGTACTGAAGAATCTCCAGGTGAAATTGAGCTGTTCCAAGGCCGTTCATACAAGTCCTACCGTGGTATGGGCTCGATGGGTGCTATGGCGCAGGCGCAAGGCTCCTCGGATCGCTACTTCCAAGACACGACAGGCGGTGCTGAAAAGCTCGTACCTGAAGGTATTGAAGGCCGTGTGCCTTATAAAGGTGCCATTGCAGCCATTGTTCACCAGTTAATGGGTGGCTTGCGCGCGTCAATGGGTTACACCGGTTGTGCCACGATTGATGAGATGCGCACTGTACCTGAGTTTGTACGCATCACCGGTGCGGGGATGGCAGAATCTCACGTGCACGATGTACAAATCACCAAAGAAGCACCGAACTATCGAGTCAGCTAAGCTGCGCTCGTATTCGTTTGATAAACCGCCGTATTGAGGCGGTTTATCTTTTCATAGGTTTATAAACTGTTATTGAGACTTATCCCATGGCTGCTCAAGATATTCATGCCCATCGCATTTTAGTTTTAGATTTCGGCTCACAATACACCCAGCTTATTGCTCGTCGCATTCGCGGTATTGGTGTGTTCTGCGAAATTCACCCTTTTGATGTCAGTGAAGATGTGATTCGTGCGTTTAATCCGCGCGGGATCATCTTGTCGGGTGGCCCTGAGTCAGTGCATGTGAATGACAGCCCACGCGCGCCACAGTTGGTGTTTGATTTACAGATTCCAGTGCTGGGTGTGTGCTACGGCATGCAAACGATGGCGCAGCAATTGGGCGGCCAAGTACAAGGCTCAGATATCCGTGAGTTTGGCGCGGCGCGCGTGAATGTTGTGGCAGACAATGCTTTGCTTGACGGCTTGCGCGATGCAGCCACTGCAGCTTCGCCGAGCGGTTTGGATGTGTGGATGAGTCACGGCGATAAAGTCACCGCCTTGCCCGATGGTTTTACCACCATTGCCAGCACCGACAGTTGCCCTATCGCCGGCATGGCTGATGCAGCGCGCAATTTATACGGTTTACAGTTTCACCCTGAAGTGACGCACACCACGCAAGGCTTTGAGATTATCAATCGCTTTGTGCTGGATATCTGTGCCTGCGAAGCTTTGTGGACACCGGCCAATATCGTGGATGACGCCATTGCCACCGTGCGTGCGCAAGTGGGCGATCGTAAAGTGTTGCTGGGTTTATCCGGTGGTGTGGATTCATCTGTGGTTGCCGCTTTATTGCACAAAGCCATTGGTAGCCAGTTGACCTGTGTGTTTGTGGATCATGGCTTATTGCGCTTGCATGAAGGCGATGAAGTGATGCGCATGTTCGCTGACAATATGGGTGTGAAAGTCATCCGTGTTGATGCTGAGCAGCGTTACTTAGATTTGCTTAAAGGCGTGTCGGATCCAGAAGCGAAGCGCAAAATTATTGGCCGTACCTTTATCGAAGTTTTTGATGAAGAAGCCAGTAAATTGGAAGGCATTGATTTCCTCGCGCAAGGTACGATTTACCCTGACGTCATCGAGTCTGCTGCGGTGAAAGGCGGTAAAGCGACGATGATTAAGTCGCACCACAACGTTGGTGGCTTGCCAGAAGATATGAAGTTTGAGCTGGTTGAACCGCTGCGTGAACTCTTTAAAGACGAAGTGCGCAAACTCGGTGTTGAGCTGGGCCTGCCGCACGATATGGTCTACCGTCACCCCTTCCCAGGCCCAGGCCTTGGCGTGCGTATTCTTGGCGAAGTGACTAAAGAATATGCTGATCTACTGCGTCAAGCGGATCATATCTTTATCCAAGAGCTGCGCAATTCCGGTTGGTACGATAAAACCAGCCAAGCCTTTACTGTGTTTTTGCCGGTTAAATCAGTAGGTGTTGTCGGTGATGCACGCCGCTATGCGTGGGTTGTCTCACTGCGCGCGGTGGAAACCATCGACTTTATGACCGCACGTTGGGCGCACCTGCCTTACGATTTGCTGGAAAAAGTATCAGGCCGCATTATCAATGAAATTGAAGGTATCTCACGCGTGGTTTATGACGTGTCGAGCAAGCCGCCTGCGACCATTGAGTGGGAATGATACTCAGGTTTACTCATAGTTGATTGCATTAAAGCCCATGTTGTATGGGCTTTTTTGTATCTGCAACGGGGTGATGGATCTTGGTTTTAAGTGGAGCCTGTGTGTTGTTGTATCTTGCGCAAATCTACTACATTTAGGTTAGAGGATTATAAAACTATCGTTTAGGCTTGAAGTGCAGGCATGCAGTAGATTTAGGTTTTGTAGTAGCTGATTTATGCTTGGGCAGACAAGGGGAGCTAGAGATACAGGGCACAGTTGGTGATTCAACGCCTTTGTCGGTCATTTAACGTTTCACCATAACTTCTTGCAGATAAGGCAAGGATCACCAACTGATCGAGGCAAATAAAAATAATTATGGCACATCGAACTGAGTATGATTTTATTGTAATTGGCGCGGGATCGGCAGGCTGTGCACTAGCCAACCGCTTGTCAGCAGATCCGCAGTACCAAGTCCTGTTACTGGAAGCTGGGGGGTTAGACAATAACCCTTTGATTCATATGCCGGCAGGCTTTTTTGTCATGCTGCGCAGCGGTAAGAATACCTGGAACTATACAACCGCACCGCAAAAGCACCTCAATAATCGCAAGTTACATGATATGCGCGGTAAGGTGTTGGGTGGCAGTAGCTCCATTAATGGCATGTGTTATAGCCGTGGTGCGCCAGAGATTTTTGATTTATGGGCCAGCCAAGGCAATGCGGGTTGGTCATACGCTGAGGTGCTGCCGTACTTTAAGCGTGCGGAAAATTATGAACATGGCGAAACTGAGTTTCATGGCGGCAGCGGGCCCTTGCATGTCACCCAAGCTAAGATCAAAAATCCAGCGCAATTAGCATGGTTAGAAGCTGCGCAACAAGCCGGCTTTCCTTACAGTGATGACCACAACGGCGCTAAACCTGAAGGTTTTGGACCTTGTGATAGCACAATTAAAGGCGGGCGTCGTATCAGCACAGCCGTTGCGTATTTGAAGCCGATACGCCAGCGTAGCAATTTGCATATTGAAACGGGTGCGCATGCAACACAGCTTCTGTTCGAGGGTTTGCGCGTCGTGGGTGTTGAATATCAGCAGGCGGGGCAAACTCAGCGTGCCTATGCAACACGCGAGGTGATTTCCAGTGGTGGAACCTTCCAGTCGCCGCAGTTGCTGATGCTGTCGGGTATCGGTGATGCACAGCATTTACGTACACTGGGGATTGAGCCTATTGTCGACTTAAAGGGCGTAGGGCAAAACTTGCACGATCATATTGGCACATCGGTGCAGATGACCTGCCCTTTGCCTGTGACTGACTACAAACTTGTTAGTAGTAATGTGGCTAAGGTTAAAGCGGGTATCCGTTATTTACTCACTCGTGGTGGTCCCTTAGCGAGCAACAGTATTGAGGCGATCGCGTATTTGCGTTCAGGTTTGCCGGGGCATGGGGAATTGGATCTGAAGTATTATCTGGTGCCGATCCTCACTGGCACTGAGGAGCCGGCACAAGAGCACGGTGTGAGTAATTTAGTGATTTTAACGCGTCCAGAAAGTCGTGGGCACCTACGTTTACGTTCTGCAGACCCCATGGATACGCCCATTATTGATGCCAATTACTTATCGGATGAGCGTGACCGCGCCGTGTTACGCGAAGGTATTCGTATTGCTCGCGGTATTTTTTCGCAGCCGGCTTACGATCGTTATCGCGGTCGCGAGTATTTGCCAGGTGCGCACTGTGTGAGCGATGAGGAGTTGGATGAGTTTTTCCGTCAGACCTGCAGCGTGAACTACGAAGCAGTGGGCACATGCAAGATGGGCCATGATGACCTTGCCGTGGTGAACGATCAGCTGCAAGTGCATGGTGTGCAAGGTTTGCGGGTGGTCGATGGGTCAGTGATGCCCAGAATTACCACCGGTGATCCGAGCGCTAGCATCATTATGATCGCTGAAAAAGCGGCGGATATGATTTTGCAACAGGCGCGTGCTTAGAGTGCATTGAAGTCAGCGCCAGCACTTGAGGCTTGATGATCGGTGTTGCGCTGGAGCTTTAATGCACAGAGATGAAGCTTTATGTGTTCGGCCTCGATGTCCTTGTTTATACCTGAGGGTCTGATCTTTAAACTCGGGGCTTAATCTGTCTATAATATCGGCAGTGTATTGAACCGCAGGCGTGTAAACGGCTGAGTGATTGGCGGCGAACTTCAGTGATGGGGTTCGCCGTTTTTTATATTGAGAGCCAAATAATGCAAGAGCAAGAACAGCAGCAGGCGCAAGATGAATTCTTTATGCGCGAGGCGTTAGGTTTAGCCCAGCAGGGCGCTGCCTTAGGGGAAGTGCCAGTGGGTGCTGTGCTGGTGCGCGCAGGTGAGATTATTGGACGGGGTTATAACAGTCCCATCAGTTTAAATGACCCCAGTGCGCATGCAGAAGTGCAAGCGATCCGCGCGGCGGCGGGTGCATTACACAATTACCGACTGCCCGACACCACACTGTATGTGACCCTTGAACCGTGCCATATGTGTGCTGGTTTAATCGTGCATGCGCGAATTGCCCGCGTGGTATTTGCCGCCAATGAACCCCGTGCTGGCGCGCTGGAAAGTCAAGGCTGCTTCTTTGCGCACAGCTTTTTAAATCATAAAGTAAGGATGAGCGGTGGGGTTTTAGCGCAAGAATCTGCACAGCTTTTGAAAGCGTTTTTTAAGGCGCGCCGTTAAACACTTTACTCGTTAATCAGTTCGGGATCAGTTGGCACCGTGCGCGAATCTGCGGGTGTAAAACCTGGAATGTGCGTGCCACCATTGCTGATACTGGTGCCTTCGATCTGGGGTTGCGTCACCCAAGTGAGAATGTCGTAATAACGGCGAATATTGTTCACAAAGTGCACCGGCTCACCCCCGCGAGCGTAACCGTAGCGCGTTTTGCTATACCACTGTTTTTGTGCCAAACGCGGCAAAATCGTTTTTACATCCAGCCATTTGTTTGGGTCTAAACCTTCGGCGCTGGTCAGTTTGCGCGCATCATGTAAATGGCCCATGCCCACATTATAAGCAGCCAGTGCAAACCAGATGCGGTCGGCTGGATCAATGCTTTTAGGCAGTTGTGACATCAACATGGCAATGTAGCGCGCGCCGCCTTGAATGCTTTGCTTGGGATCTAAACGGTTCTTGACACCCATCGCTTGCGCAGTACGCAACGTCAGCATCATTAAGCCGCGCACTCCCGTTTTGGAGGTGGCAGTCGGTAACCAATGTGATTCTTGGTAGCCCATGGCGGCCAATAAACGCCAGTCCACTTTGTGTTCTTGTGCGGCGGCACGAAAGTGAGCCTCATAGTTGGGTAGGCGTTGTTGTAAGTGTCGAGCAAAAGCGTTCGCACCAACATAACCTAAGGTATCGACATGACCATAATAGCGTTCTGTTAGGCGTTGCAATAATCCTGACTGTTTGGCATTGGCAAGAAATCGGTTGATTTCATTCAGCAGACTGACATCGGTACCCGGTGCAATTGCCCAGCTCAAAGGGTGGCTGGCTTGCAAAGTAAAAGCCACGCGGATATCTGGAAAATACACCTGATTCATTGCTACTTGGTTGGAGTTGACCAAGACCATATCAACCTGTTTTTCATCCACCATGCGTAGCAAGTCCACGCTTTCAACTTGATCAGAGACCGCGTAGTCGAGTGTGGGGTGATCGTGTTTGAGTTTTTGCAAGTGGGCTTCATGAATACTGCCTTTGAGCGCAAGCAGTGTATGCCCGACTAAATCTTTAGCCTGTTTAGGACGTGTGTTTTTTTGATGATAAATAAACTGCGAAGACACATCTAAATAGGAATCAGAAAAACGCACTTGATCTACACGCTCAGGATTGGGCACTAGTCCAGCAGCAGCGATGGCCGGTCCATCTTCGGCGCTTAAGCTATTAAAGAGTTGATCAAGGTTGTCTGCTGTTTCAATGCGCAGTTCCACGCCAAGTTGGTCGGCGAAGTGTTTAATCAGCTCATATTCAAAGCCCGTTTCACCGTTGCGATCTTGGAAGTAAGTGGAAGGACTGTTACGCGTGATGACATGTAAAATGCCTTGCTCCTGAATGCGTTCAAGCGTTGTCGGCTGTTTGCCACAACTGTTTAGCATCAGCATAAGAAGCAGGGCGCCACCGATCAGTAAGGCGCGTATGGGAGTCAATGTCAGTGAAGGCATGGCGTGAGTATACGCAAGTGCGTGTTAATCCAGCAAAGAAAAGCAGCGTTCAACATCATAACGACCGGCAATCATTGCCAGCTATTGAGCAATAACCATCTAAATACTAGATTTGGATGGTTATTTATCGCTATGGGCACTAGAATATGCGCCCATTTATACAACTTTTCGAGGCTGTCACGACGATGCTGATCTTGCGCGGCGCTCCTGCCCTTTCTGCTTTTCGCCACGAGAAACTTTTTGAACAGTTACGTCAGAAGGTTCCCTCTGTCAGCGGTGTGTACGCTGAGTTTGCTCATTTTGTTGAGGTTTCAGCTGCGTTAAGCAGTGAAGAAGGCCACGTCCTTAGCCGTTTGCTGAAGTATGGCCCCAGTGTGCCAAGCCAAGAGCCAAACGGACGCCTCTTTTTAGTGGTGCCACGTTTTGGCACTATTTCGCCATGGTCGAGCAAGGCCACTGATATTGCTAAAAACTGTGGTTTAGCCAAAGTACAGCGCATCGAGCGCGGCTTGGCGTACTACATTCCAGGTGATTACAGTGATGCTGACACGCAGCTGATCTCTGCTGTGTTGCACGACCGGATGACTCAGTTAGTCCTGGGTACGATGGAAGAAGCCTCAGCTTTATTCAGCCACGCACAGCCACGCCCACTGGCAGTAGTGGATGTATTGCAAGGCGGTATCGCCAGTCTGGAAAAGGCCAACACTGAGCTTGGTTTGGCATTAGCCGAAGATGAAATCGAATATTTAGTGACCAGCTTTACTAAGCTGGGCCGCAACCCACATGACATTGAATTGATGATGTTCGCGCAGGCCAACTCTGAGCACTGCCGCCACAAAATCTTCAACGCCAGTTGGGATGTTGATGGGCAAGCGCAAGAGAAGTCTCTGTTTGCCATGATTAAAAACACCTTCCAAATGAACAGTGAAGGTGTGTTGTCGGCGTATAGCGATAACGCCTCAGTGATCGAAGGCTTTACGGCTGGGCGTTTCTTCCCGGATCCGGTGACCGGTGAGTACGCTGCGCATCAAGAACCGATTCATATCTTGATGAAGGTGGAAACCCACAACCACCCCACAGCGATTGCGCCTTTCCCCGGTGCGTCGACAGGTTCAGGTGGTGAGATTCGTGACGAAGGCGCAACCGGTCGTGGTTCTAAGCCCAAAGCAGGCTTAACCGGCTTTACTGTATCCAACTTGAATATCCCTGGTTATATCCAGCCGTGGGAAGTGCCTTATGGTAAGCCTGAGCGCATTGTGAATGCGCTGGATATCATGATTGAAGGCCCGCTCGGTGGCGCGGCGTTTAATAATGAGTTTGGCCGTCCGGCGATTACTGGTTACTTCCGCACCTTTGAGCAGAGCATCACTACGCCGCAAGGTGACGAAGTGCGCGGCTACCATAAGCCGATTATGTTGGCCGGTGGCTTGGGTAATATCCGTGCCGAGCACGTGCAAAAAGATGATATCGCAGTCGGCAGTAAGCTGATCGTTTTAGGCGGTCCAGCAATGCTCATCGGCTTGGGCGGCGGTGCAGCATCTTCGATGACCACAGGTGCTTCATCGGCCGATTTGGATTTTGCTTCTGTGCAGCGCGAAAACCCAGAAATGGAGCGTCGCTGTCAGGAAGTGATCGACCGTTGCTGGCAGTTGGGTGACGATAACCCCATCAGCTTTATTCACGACGTGGGCGCAGGCGGTTTGTCTAACGCTTTCCCTGAGTTGGTGAACGATGCGGGCCGTGGCGGTATCTTTAACTTGCGCAATGTACCCAATGATGAGCCGGGCATGAGTCCGCTAGAGATTTGGTGTAACGAGTCGCAAGAGCGCTATGTAATGGCAGTTAAGCCAGAAAATCTTGAGCGTTTTGCAGCGATTTGTGAACGTGAGCGTTGCCCGTTTGCAGTCGTGGGTGAAGCGACTGAAGAGCGTCATTTGACCGTTGCTGACAGTCATTTTGATAACAAGCCTGTGGATATGCCGCTGGATGTCTTGCTTGGCAAGCCGCCACGTATGCACCGCACGGTCACGCGTGAAGCAGAATTGAGCGATGATTTTGCTGGCGCAAGCTTTGACTTAAAAGAAGCCACTGAGCGCATCTTGCGTCACCCTGCCGTAGGTAGCAAAAGCTTCTTGATCACCATTGGTGACCGCAGTGTGACCGGTTTGGTTGCGCGTGATCAGTTTGTCGGTCCATGGCAAGTGCCAGTGGCTGACTGCGCCGTCACCGCCAGCAGCTTTGATGCTTATGTGGGTGAAGCGATGGCGATGGGCGAGCGTACGCCGTTAGCGGTATTGGATGCGCCAGCGTCGGGTCGTATGGCGGTGGGTGAGGCAGTGACGAACTTGGCTGCCGCACGCATCAACAAAATTTCTGATATTCGCTTATCTGCAAACTGGATGGCTGCAACCGGCCACCCAGGCGAAGATGCGCGTCTGTATGACACAGTGCAAGCTGTGGGTATGGAGCTGTGCCCCGCATTAGGAATCACTATTCCAGTGGGCAAGGACTCGATGTCGATGAAAACCAGCTGGCAAGATGAAGGCGCTGATAAGTCAGTGACTTCACCTTTGTCCTTGGTGATCACAGGCTTTGCTCCAGTCCCTGATATTCGCCAAACTATGACACCGCAGTTGCGTTTAGATAAAGGCGACAGCGAGCTGGTATTGATTGACTTGGGTCGCGGTCAAAACCGTTTAGGTGCGTCGATTTTTGCTCAGGTTTACAGTCAAGTGGGTCAAACCACGCCGGATGTGGACAGCGCTGCAGATCTAAAAGCATTCTTTAGCACCATTCAAAGCCTCAATGCCGAGCAGAAATTGCTGGCGTACCACGACCGTTCTGACGGTGGCTTGTTGACCACTGTGCTAGAAATGGCCTTTGCGGGTCGTTGTGGTTTAGAGCTGAAGTTGGATGCGTTAAATATCACCGCTGAAGAAGTCAATGCCGCTTTACTCAACGAAGAGTTGGGTGCAGTGGTGCAAGTGTTGATCAGTGATGTACAGGCTGTGGTTGCCGCATTTACGCAAGCAGGTTTGGCTGAATGTGTCACAGTGATCGGTCGCCCAGTCGCTGGTGATGCAGTGAAAATCAGCTTGGCAGATCAAAGTGTGTTTGCCGGTGAGCGTCGTTTATTGCAGCGTACTTGGACTGAAACCAGCTACCAGATTCAGCGTCTGCGTGATAATGCTGAGTGTGCTGAGCAAGAGTTTGAGACACTGCTTGATCAAGAAGATCCAGGCTTATCCAGCAAGCTCACTTTTGATATCAATGCGGATATCAGTGCGCCTTATATCAAGAAAGGCCTGCGTCCTCGTGTGGCGGTCTTGCGTGAGCAAGGTGTGAACGGGCACGTGGAAATGGCTGCAGCCTTTGATCGCGCAGGTTTTGCGGCGGTTGATGTGCATATGAGTGACGTATTAGCCGGGCGTATTGATCTAGACACCTTTAAAGGTTTAGTGGCGTGCGGCGGTTTCTCTTACGGTGACGTACTGGGTGCGGGCGAGGGTTGGGCAAAATCCATCCTGTTTAACAGCCGTGCACGTGATGCGTTTTCAGCCTTCTTTGACCGCGACGACAGTTTCACCTTAGGTGTGTGTAACGGTTGTCAGATGTTGTCTAATCTCAATGAGCTGATTCCAGGTTCTGAGTTCTGGCCGCGTTTTGTGCGTAACCAGTCCGAGCAGTTTGAAGCGCGTGTGGCGATGGTTGAAGTGCAAGAGTCGCAGTCGATCTTCCTACAAGGTATGGCGGGTTCACGTATGCCAGTGGTTGTCGCACATGGTGAAGGTCATGCTGAGTATGCCAGTCATGATGCGATGCTGGAGTCGGATATTTCCGGCAGCGTCAGCCTGCGTTATGTAGATAACTACGGCAAGGTGACTGAGCGTTATCCTGCTAACCCAAATAGTTCACCCAAGGGTATTACGGGTTTAACCAACCGTGATGGCCGTGTGACTATTATGATGCCGCACCCGGAGCGTCTGTTCCGTGCGGTGCAAAACTCTTGGCATCCTGATGAGTGGCAAGACGACGGCGCATGGTTACGTATGTTCCGTAATGCACGTGTGTGGGTTGATTAAATCAGCCTAGCAACACCAACAACGCCGCTGCCAGTCAGCGGCGTTGTGCTATCTGGCTTATGCGATGATGGGAGCGCGGACTGCTCGTCCGCAAGATGTTCACGCAGCGCCAGTCAATAGAGCAGACTTGCCAGCACCATCACGGATCAACAAGTACAGCGCTCATGCTGCGCTTGTCACACTCACCCTGCAGTACTCGTTGACCCTGTGCAGTGTTTGCAGTCCCGCAGCATGGATCCCTAAAAATAAGATTTCAGGTCGCTATCCCGTTGCAGTTGAATACATGAGAAACATATTGCGAACATGCCAACACCATCACTGATCAATAAGTACAGCGCTCATGCTGCGGCCAGCGGAGCCATGGATGGCGCAGCGCCCGACTTGGGGCGGGACGCCCCGTGGAGGGAAAAGCAGCATGAACGCTGTACGACATGCACATATCTGTTTTTATGAGGCGCATACACATTCTAAATATGCAGCACCAGTCATTCACTAAAAGGAGCGATTACGGGCGAATCTCAATTAAAGTACCGTCCTGTACCGCTTCCCATACTTCTTTCATATCGGGGTTGGTCAAGGCAATACAACCTTCAGTCCAGTCGAGCGTATTAAAAAACCACTCTGGATACTCTTCATCATTGGGCGTGCCATGCAACATAATCATGCCGCCGGGCGGTAAGCCGCTTTCTTGTGAGCGCTGTACATCTTTCGCGTTGGGATAAGAAATATGCATCGATAAATTAAAATTATCACTGTGCTTGCGCCAGTTAATTGCATAGATTCCTTCAGGTGTGCGTTGATCGCCTTCATACTGCTTAGGCCCTGACTTTTTACCCAGCGACACACGATACGACTTCACCACCGTATCGCGATGCATTAAATGCAGCTTACGCTCTGACTTCACCACTAAAATTTTATCAATCGTCGCCATGGTGTTCTGTGTTGAATAGGCGCTATTTGCAAATGACATCAGCGATAACACAAACACTGCAAAACATAAAACGCGCATAAGCAAAGCATCCAAAATAGAATCAAAATAACAGGCCAAACACACTGTACATAAGCATCACGCATTCTAATCGTATTGCAGACAACTAGCGATCATCGCGCAAGTACGAGCACAGGATTTTAGCTTGATAACCGATAAGTTACTTGGGTGCTGCTGCAGCTTCTGGCATGATGAAAGCATATTGAGGTATAGAGTATGCCCATGTTTAATCATTTTACAAAACGTATACAAAGTTATTCACCACGATCTTTACTCCTACCTGAGCAAGCGCGCGAGGCCGCGGTACTGATGCCGCTAACGCGCACCGGTAACCCAGAGTTATTGCTGACCTTGCGTGCACAAAATCTCTCTACGCATGGTGGCGAGGTGGCTTTCCCAGGTGGACGGCGCGACCCTGAAGATGAAAACTTAATCCGCACCGCATTACGAGAAGCCCATGAAGAAGTCGGTTTAGCACCTGACTTGGTGGATGTTGTCGGGCCGTTAAGCGAAGTGATCTCGCGCCACGGCGTCAAGGTCACGCCTTATGTCGGCTTTATTCCTGAAGCGGTTGAGTATCAAGCGAATGCCGGGGAAATTGAATCTATTTTCTCCGTGCCCTTGGATTTTTTTGCAACTGATCCGCGCCACAATACCCATCGTATTGATTATCAAGGACGCACTTGGTATGTACCCAGTTATCATTTTTCGGGTTATAAAATATGGGGTCTGACCGCATTAATGTTGGTGGAGTTGGTGAACTTAGTTTATGACACCGAGATTGTACTCAGTGAACCACCGCAATTGAGTAAAAAAGAAGTCTAAATAACAATCATAAAAGGAATGACCGATGAAATACCGTTTAGCACAAAGCCGCGTCGACGCACACCCTACGAGCTGGATTGCACCCACTGCTGCCGTGATTGGTAAAGTGCGTTTGGATGCAGGGGCCAGTGTCTGGTTTAACGCCGTATTGCGTGGCGATAATGAATTAATTCATATTGGTGAAAACAGCAATGTGCAAGATGGCACCGTCATGCACACCGATATGGGCTCGCCGTTGACCTTGGGTAAAGGCGTGACCGTTGGGCACAATGCCATGTTGCATGGTTGTACTGTGGGCGATCACAGTTTGATTGGTATTGGTGCAGTTATTTTGAATGATGCCGTTATTGGTAAACATTGCATTATTGGCGCCAATGCGTTGATCACTGAAGGTAAACATATCCCTGATGGCAGTATGGTTATGGGCTCGCCCGGTAAAGTTGTGCGTGAGTTGACGGCTGAGCAAAAAAGAGGATTAGAAGCCAATGCCGGTAATTATGTGCATAATGCCCAGCGTTATGCCCAACAGTTACAGGAAGATCATGACGACATCGCTTAATTTACGTGAAAAACCAGTGCGTTCTCCATGCGTCAGCTTATGTGCTTTAGATATCGATGATATTTGCATGGGGTGTCAGCGCACTGGTGACGAAATCAGTCGTTGGGGAAAAATGACCAACGAGGAGCGCCGTGAGGTGCTCCAGCAGGTAAACGCTCGCGCTCGCAAGCAGGGTGTGTTCAGTTAATCAGTGAGGATATGTAATGCCCCGTATAGGAACGCCGTTGTCAGCCAGTGCAGTGCGTGTATTGCTCTGTGGTTCAGGAGAGTTGGGTAAAGAAGTGGCAATTGAGCTGCAGCGCTTTGGTGTTGAAGTCATTGCTGTAGATCGTTATGCCAATGCCCCAGCGATGCAGGTTGCGCACCGCAGTCATGTGATTAATATGTTGGATGATGCGGCTTTACGTCAGGTGATTGAACTGGAAAAGCCTGACTATATCGTGCCTGAGATTGAAGCTATTGCTACGGCAACATTAGTGGCGCTCGAAGCTGAGGGTTTTACCGTGATTCCAACGGCGCGAGCAGCGCAACTGACCATGGATCGTGAAGGTATTCGCCGCCTTGCTGCTGAAGAGTTAGCACTGCCGACTTCGCCTTACTGTTTTGCTGATCATTATGCCGAGTATTGCGCAGGGGTGGAGCAGGTGGGGTATCCCTGTGTGGTCAAGCCGCTGATGAGCTCGTCTGGTAAAGGGCAAAGTGTTTTGCATAGTGCCGATGATTTGAACGCTGCTTGGAAAATTGCCCAAGAGGGCGGCCGTACGGGTGCTGGGCGAGTCATTGTAGAGGGCTTTATTGATTTTGATTATGAAATCACGTTGCTGACCGTATGCCATATTGATGGCACCAGTTTTTGTGAGCCGATTGGGCATTTGCAAGAGCGCGGTGATTATGTGCAGTCATGGCAACCGCAAGCGATGAGTGCTGCAGCTTTAGCCCAAGCTCAGCATATTGCGCATAGCATTACCGACGCCTTGGGTGGCCGTGGAGTGTTTGGGGTTGAGTTGTTTGTCAAAGGTGACGAGGTGTGGTTCAGTGAGGTTTCACCGCGCCCACATGACACTGGCTTAGTGACTTTAATGTCGCAAGATTTATCTGAGTTTGCATTGCATGCTCGCGCCATTCTTGGCTTGCCGATCCCTGCGATTCGTCAACTGGGTGCTACAGCGTCGGCAGTATTGCTGGTGCAGGGGCATTCGACGCACACGGCTTTTTCAGGTTTAGCTCGTGCATTACAAGAGTCTGATACTGCGCTGCGCTTGTTTGGTAAGCCGGCTGTTGAAGGCGAGCGCCGCATGGGTGTGGCTTTAGCTCAAGCGGACACCGTTGCCGCTGCTCGTGAAAAGGCCTTGCAGGTGATCAGCCATATCACCACTGAGTTGTGAGATGGCTGGGTTTTTGAGTTAGAGGCTTTCCCATAAGCGGGCGCGGCTGACGCGATTATCTTTAATTTCCAGCGTTTCTAGATAATAGGGGCCGACCTGAATACAGACGGCTCCTTCAGGAATAAACTCCAGCACTTCAGTGATCAGTCCGTTGAGTGTTTTGGGGCCGTCACTGGGCAGCTCCCATTCCAAGGCTTTATTGATATCGCGGATATAGGCGGCACCGTCAATGGTGTAACTGCCGTCGCTCAATTGGCGCACTTCGGGTGCCGCACGGCGATCGTGATCGCTGAACTCACCGACAATTTCTTCCAAGATATCTTCCAGTGTGACAATACCTTCCACGTCACCATATTCATCGACCACGATACCAATGCGACGTTTCTGCTTTTGAAAGTTCAGTAGTTGTGTGGATAGAGGTGTGCTTTCTGGGACAAAATAGGGGTCACTACAGGCTTCTTGCAAATCATTGTGTGTGAGTTTGTTGAGCGTCAGTAAACGGGCAATTTGACGCATATGAATCACGCCAATAATTTGGTTGATATTCTCGCGGTACAGCGGCAAGCGTGTGTGCGTGGTGGTGCGCAACTGCCAAATAATTTGATCGAGATTGCTGTTGAGGTCGATCCCGAACACTTCATTGCGCGGGATCATAATGTCGTTCACTGTGACATTTTCTAAATCTAAAATACCCAGCAACATATCTTGACGATTGCCAGGCAACTCTTGCCCAGCTTCACGTACGACACTGCGCAACTCCTCAGTCGAGAGACTTTCAGATGAATGATGGCGCGGATCCACACCAAATAAACGCAGTAAGCTGTTACTGATTGCGCCGGTTAACCAGACGATCGGGTACAAGGGCGTCATCAGTAATAAAATGACACGGCTGGCTGGGAAAGCAATCAGTTCGGGGCGTAATGCTGCTAGAGTTTTGGGGGTGATTTCACCAAAAATAAGCACCACAATCGTCAGGCCGATGGTGGCAATCGCAACGCCGGCATCCCCCCATAACTCAACTGCAATAACGGTTGCAATCGAGGCTGCCAGAATGTTGACAACGTTATTGCCAACTAAGATTGTGCCGAGCAAACGATCAGGCGTGCTCAGTAAGCGCTGTGCGCGTTGTGCGCTGCGATTACCTTCGCGGCTCATATGGCGTAAGCGGTAGCGGTTTAATGTCAGTAAGCCCGTTTCGGAGCTGGAGAAAAACGCAGAACAAATAATCAGGAAAATCAGCAAGCCTAACAAGTAGCTGATGTGCATATCGTCCACAAGCAAATGGCCTCAAATAACTAAAATAAATTCACGGACTAATTTACTGCCGAAGTAGGCCAGCATCAAAAGTAAGAAGCCTGCGACAGTCCAGCGAATGGCTTTGTGACCGCGCCAGCCCAGTTGGTGGCGACCCCAAAGCAAGATAGCAAAGACCAGCCAAGCGATGCAGGACAAAATAGTTTTATGCATTAAATGTTGCGCAAATAGGTCGTCTAAAAACAGCCAACCGCTGGCCAGCGATAAGGAAAGCAACAACCAGCCCGCCCATAGAAAGCCGAACAACAAGCTTTCCATGCTTTGTAAGGGTGGGAAGTGTCTGATCAGCGTGGAAACGGGGCGTTTACGCAGTTGTTGGTCTTGAGCTAAAAGGACGAGTGATTGGAATACCGCAATGGTAATCATCCCGTAAGCCAAAATCGATAACAGGATATGCGCCAAAATACCGGGCGCTTCATTAATAGGGGATAGCTGGCCTTGTGGTAAAAATTGCGCACACACCACTGTCAAAGCACTCAGGCTGAGTAAAGGTAATAACAGTATATGGACTGAAATGCGCGTTAAGCACAGCAGTACGCAGCCCGTGATGGAGAAGGTCATCAAACTGGCGACATTAAATAGGCTCAATAACAAGCCTTGCTCTGATAAAAGCAGAGCAGACAGTTGCATACCATGCGCTACAAAGCCCAGCGTGGTGAGACTCGTCACCAGTACTTTATGAATAGGTACACGACGCCATAAACAGCTTATAAGGTATAAGCACGTCGCACCGTAAAATAGTGCAGCAAACAGACTAAAAAGCAGAGTTGACATAGGACCTTACTAATAATTTCTACAGTTGGAGTTTGGCATATAATACATCAGCGTAGAAACAATATTTACTTTGCTGCTATGCGCCCGTAAATGAGCGCTGATTTTTACAGCACAGCTGCGTATTGGATCAAGTAAGAGACAATATCCTTTGACAGTTGCTGAGTCTATCCATAGAATATCGCGCCTATGATAAATGCACCGATTCCTCCTCACGTTGATCCGCGAAAACTTGCAGATCGTGGTATTGCCTTAACGGGTGATTTACCTTTGTCTGACTTTTCTAGGGTTTGCGAATTGCTGACAGACACTGCCGGACTTGTTCGGGTAGCGTTTGAGTTTAGCCGCGACGAGCAGAAAGTAGCAGTAATGCAACTGAAGCTTGAATCGGAGGTTAGGATGATCTGCCAGCGTTGCT
>JAAZJF010000074.1 GCA_012800475.1 Gammaproteobacteria bacterium | reverse complement strand
CTGTAAATTATGCTGCATGTGTTGCCATGCTGATCGCTTTTGCATGATTCGCTGCGTTCAGCGACAGACCCAATATCGATAAGTTACTGGATCATTAGCGCTGCAACGGTAAAGGCTGCTGATAATCAGGATACGTTTTATTGGCACAGAAGCTGCGCACTTCCCCGCCAGCAAAATGTGCTTCAACGTTATAGCCTTTATGCAAAGGATGGTTAAGTGCAACAAGACGCTTTTCTCCAGGCTTAATTTGCAGCACCAGAATATTTGATTGAGTTACACCAAAACCAAACTCAAAGCGCACCGACTCAAGCATGACGCTGTCAGTGTTGTGCACAGTAACATACAAAATATCGTGATTTGTGTGGTCAGAAAATATCAACCAGCCCAGAGCTAAACCTATAACAAGAAATAACGTTCGAACCGAGCGTAAAGCATCGATAAAACGATCAATCCACATAACAGCACCTCTATTAGTTGAATGTATAAATCATTATACACTTACAAAAGAAGTAAATTATTTTGAGTTTATAGGCTCAGTTACTGAGTGGTTTTACACACCACTTAAACGACTTAGGCTTGCAGTATAAGTGGTGTATTTTGATGCTTTTATCGCATGATCGATGCAATTACACATTAAGCCGGATGCGTAATTGTTACTAGGCTTTTGCAGCGTTAGAGCAATTATTATCAGCCAAGGTGTTCCAAGCATCGACCAGCAGTCGATTCTCTAAACCCATAGCAGTGCCACTGGACTGTTCTGCCCACTGCATGCTATGACTGATTGCATTGATTTGCGCTGTAACATAGCGACCCATTTTTTTGAATACTTTTAGGTTATCCATACCATGACCCCTTTTTTATAATATGCGCACAGCACATGCTGTGAAGCCTCCCGAAAACGAGACGGAGCAAAACTGCTCATCATAAAAGTAGGTGGTGTTCAGAAATTAAGTAATACTGGTTTTATCTTCAGTATTGAACCGTGTTTTCTTTGCGAAAACAAAGGTGCAGCATTTTGGATTAGGCGCGAGCAAATAGCTCTGAGGCGTACCGGTGATGTCTTTCTCTGTACCACGCCACTCAATCAAATAGTCGTTTGAGTCGGGATAGGTGTGTAAGTATACAGCTATTTAAGACTTTAGCAAGTAGCATGTGAAAGAATAGATTTCAAGCATTAAATACAACTTTGCACGTACTCAACAAGCTACGTGCAAAGTTATCTGCAGTCAGCACACGCCATGACAGCTGTCTGACTGCGTTATCACTTATAACAAAGGCAGCGTGTACGCTAAGATTAGACGGTTATCATCCAAGCTTTTTGTAACGTTGGAACGCAGGGTTGAGTTTCTCCAGCGTACGTTAAAGTTTTTCAGCGCGCCTTCTTGGAAGGCATAAGAAATATCGAAGTCACGCTCCCACTCGCGACCTTCTTTTTTCTTACCTAGAGCATTGCGACCTAAGTCTGCACCGGTACCTTTAATATAGCGGTTGAACATGGTTAAGCCTGGAATGCCGACACCAGCAAAGTTGTAATCATGACGAATCTGCCAAGACGCTTCGTCTCGAGCAGCAAAGTCACGGTTAGCAACGTAGTTAACCAGGAACGGGTCCGCACCTTGCACGTATGAGAAGCCTGTATCACCGGTCATCTTCTGGTAACCCAAGCCCAGCTTATTAAAGCCAAAGTTATAGGTCATCATGCCGGAAAATGCTTTGTTATCAACGCGGTAATCACCATCACTGGTTGAGCGAGACAAACGCACATCAGTTTTAAGTGAACGCTTATCACCTAAAGGTAAAAGGTGCACTGCGTTAACCATATGTTGCTTATACAAGTCTTGCAGACGAGCAAAGCTATAACCAGTGGTCAGTGAATCATCCCATTTGTAGTTCAGATTGGCGAAATCAAATGAATTACTGGTGTTCAACTTGTTTGGCTGACCAGCAATTGCTTCATCGGTTTTGCGACTGGTGATACCTTTTCTCTGGCTATTCATCTGCAAGCGTTCATGATCTGACGATGAGCGCTGATTGACACGGTCAATATGACCTAAAACTGCAGTTAAACCTTTAATTTCATTTGAAGTCACCATGCCACCAGTAAAGACTTGCGGTAACAGGCGACCTTCTAAGTTGCTTTGCAAAATAGGCAGGCGCGGCATCAAAGTACCAACGTGTAACACGGACTCAGATACTTTGACCTTAGCTGTACCACCAAGCTTGCCAAAATTACCCACGGAACGCTTATCGTTATTAGCGTTGTGACGTGTATCTTGTGGGAACATATCCGGCGTGCGGTTTGGGCCTGAATCAAGCTT
>JAAZJF010000073.1 GCA_012800475.1 Gammaproteobacteria bacterium | reverse complement strand
TTCCAGCGCTTGAGCATTGACATCCACTGCGTACACAATGGCGCCTTGCTCGACAAAATACTGCACCATAGTGCGACCCATGCCTTGTCCAGCGCCGGTGACAACGCTGATTTTATTATTCAGTTTCATGGTTGTTCCTGTCTTGTTCTTAGTGTTATTCATCATCGGGTTACATGCCCACACAAGCATCGTCTATTAAGACTAATCTCTGGCAATGTTCGCCGCGACGCTCAGTCCTGCTTGACGACCAAAGAATGTTGAGTCGCCCAATGACATACCTGAGCTGTAGCCTTCACCCCAACGCGGTAAACCACAGGCCGTACGCCCTGCTGCATACAGACCTTGAATGGCCTGCCCATCGGCGTTTAACACCTCTCCAGTAGGCAAAGTCGCTAAGCCACCCAAGGTAAAGGCATGCCCATCAAAATCACCACTGCAGTAACTCAGTGCTGCAAAAGGCGGTGACAGCAAGGGGCGTAACCACTCATCACTTTTATGCAAATACGGATCTTGACCTTCAGCCGCATGGCGGTTGAATTCATTGACGGTGGCAACCAGTGAGCCAGGCTCTAATTGCAACTCTTCTTCGATTTCTTCCCAAGTCTCGCCCACTGCAGCGATGGTGATATTGGGCTGAATAACGGGACGTGCAAAAATATCGTTATCCACCAGCAGCCAAGCGCGGCCATTGGGCTGACGCAACACATAGTGCGCCACACGACCGTGGTAGCTGTCTTCGTTAATAAAACGCTGTCCGCGCTCATTGACAAAAATACCTTTCACCAAGGAAGCCGGCGGAAAGAAAGGCAAGGTGGCAAAAAACTCATGCATATTCAGCGTCGTTGCTCCCACACTGATACCCATGCGAATGCCTGAACCGTCATCATTGCCGCCGGTGACTAATTGCTCACACTTTAAAGCTTCAGGGGCGTAGCGCTTGACCATGTCGCGGTTACCAATAAAACCACCGGCACATAAAATCACCCCTTGACGGGCTTGTACGTAAACCGGCTGACCTGCAATGCGCACTACCACACCTTGCACAGCGCCGTCATGATCAGTAATCAAGCATAAAGCACGGGCATCGTAGTGCGCTGTCGCACCCACTTGCAGCGCTTGGTCACACAATTTCTCCATAAACAATTTACCGCCGCCCCAGCCGGTAAACTCAACGGTATGACCGCGTGGTGCAGGCTTGGCTTGCGCAGAAAACGGCCACGCCTTTTCATTACCTGACCAGATTAAGGTGTCATCTGTGGTTGGCTCAATCCATTTACCTGGTAAATAAGTACCTTTAAACGGCACACCCTGAGCACCCAACCAATCAAAGTGCGCGCTGGCGTTATTGGCGTATAAGGTGACGCGATCTTGGTCGGCTGCGGGGCCACCTGACATCATTAAATAACGTTGTAAATCTTCAGTGCTATCTTCAAAGCCATGCTTGCGCTGGATTGTTGTACCACCGCTACCACCGACATAAACTTCACCACCCGACCAACTGGCACTGCCACCGGGCGCACTGGCCACTTCAAAAATATCAACACTGGAACCGGCATTACGCGCTTCAATCGCAGCGCAACTGCCCGCCGCACCAAAACCAATAATGGCCACATCAGTCACAATGTCCCACTGGGGAACATCAGCTACGGATACAGGATGTCCTGAGGTTAATACTTTGCTCATCATATGCGCCTATAATTATTAAAATAAACATATTGCCAAGTAAAAAAGCCGACCTCTGCAATAGGGGTCGGCTTTTATTTAACGCTTCAACATGACTGCCCCACTAACGCGAACGGGGTAAGCCAAGTCCAAATTGAGCGATCAGCTCACGTTGGATCTCGTTGGTGCCGCCACCAAAGGTTAAGGTCGGTGCTGCACGTACATCGTACTCAAGCTCACCCATTAAGAAGGCGGCTGCAGTACCGCTGCGCACTAAACCATTGGCGCCCACAATCTCAGTCAGCATGCGTAAAATCTCAATCACTGACTCAGAGCCGTACACCTTAGTGATGGACGCTAAAGCCACATCCATTTTGTCTTGCTCTAAATCAGCAGCAATACGGAAGTTGATTAAGCGCATGGCTTCCAGCTTGGTGTAGCACAGCGCTAAGTTGCGACGCACCCAAGCATGGTCTGTGGCACGTTTACCGCTTTCGTCTTCGGCTTTAGCCCACAAATAGACTTTACGGTACATACCCACCACACGGTCAGCCCATGAACCTAAGCCTAAACGCTCATGGTTCAACTGCGCTGTGATCAGCTGCCAACCTTTGTTCAGCTCACCCACCAACATATCTTTAGGCACCACCACGTTGTCGTAATAGGACGCAGCGGTGTTGTTACTGGTGGTTGGGATGACAGTCTGGGAGAAGCCTTCAGTTTTGGTGTCAACGATCAGAATCGAGATACCTTTGTGACGGGCTTCTTCTGGATTGGTACGTGCCGCCAACCAAATGTAGTCCGCGCCATCGGCACCTGAAGTCCACATTTTGTTGCCATTGACAACAAAATGGTCTTCTTCAACTTTAGCTGAGGTTTTCAGTACGGCTAAATCACTGCCCGCACTGGGCTCAGAGTAACCAATCGCAAAATGAATATCGCCACTGGCAATACCGCCCAGAAACTTTTCTTTTTGCAGATCGGTGCCGTAGCTCATTAACGCA
Source organism: Gammaproteobacteria bacterium (assembly GCA_012800475.1). GTDB lineage: Bacteria > Pseudomonadota > Gammaproteobacteria > Pseudomonadales > Pseudomonadaceae > Denitrificimonas. Next base: position 3,960 of record JAAZJF010000073.1, on the reverse strand, counting down.
GGGCCTACGGTACTGATCGTCACAAAAGGCAATGGCGCACCGGCAATATTGGCTTCTTCAAAGAAAATCAATTGCTCAGTCGGACCATAACCCTGCCCGCCGTACTCTTTAGGCCAGCCCACAGCCAACCAGCCGTCTTCACCCATTTGCTTAACGATTTTGCGAAACTGATCACCACCCTCAGAACCACGCAACTCATTGCGCAATTCAGGCGTCATCAGATGAGTAAAATAGTCGCGTACTTTTATTCGCAGCGCCCGCTGCTCGTCGGTTAAATCAACAAACATAGTTCGCTCCTTACGCTACGCCTAAAATAAGGCCACTGGTGGGTACACCGGTACCGGCTGTCACAACCACGTTTTCAACATTATCGACCTGGTTAACCGCTTGCCCACGCACCTGACGCACACCTTCAGCAACACCGTTCATACCATGGATATAGGCTTCGCCCAATTGTCCACCGTGGGTATTGATTGGCAAACGTCCGCCGCGCGCATGGTGTCCAGCACGGATAAACTCTTTCGCTTCGCCGCGCTCTGCAAAACCAAACTCTTCCAGCTGTGGCAATACAAAAGGTGTGAAGTGGTCATAAATGACCGCGGTCTGAATTGCATCTGGGCCTAGGCCTGATTGACGATAGATTTCCTTAGCGACCACACCCATTTCAGGTAAGCCAGTAATATCATCACGGTAAAACGACGTCATACTTTGCTGACCGTGCGAGATACCTTGTGACGCACCTTTGATGATCACAGGCTTTTGTTGTAAATCACGCGCGCGATCCACTGAAGTAATCACCATCGCCACTGCACCATCGGACTCTTGGCAGCAATCGAGCAGGTGTAAGGGCTCACAAATCCAACGTGAGTTCTGATGATCTTCTAGGGTGATGGGTTTTTCATAGAAAAACGCAGCAGGGTTGGTTGCGGCAAAGTCACGTGCCGCTACAGCGATGCGACCAAAGTCTTCTGAGGTTGCGCCATGCTCATGCATATAACGCTGCGCAAACATACCCACCCATGCAGCAGGGGTATGGAAGCCATGCGGCATATACCAGCCGTAGTTGACGTTTTCAAAAATTGGCGTCGCACCAAAACCATAGTCACCCGTACCAAAACGGTACCAGGAACGCTCGTTCATGGCGCGATAGACCACAACGGTTTTTGCCACACCCGTCGCCACAGCCATAGCCGCATGCATCACAGGCGCACAGGCTGCACCACCACCATGTGGCACTTGCGAGAAGAACTTAACGTCCTTACAACCCAGCAAGCGCGCAATCTCATACTCAGGTACTTTATCAACCGAGTAGCTGCTAAAACCATCCACTTCAGAGGGATCAATACCCGCATCCGCTAAGGCTGCAAGCGTGGCTTCCATGGCCAGTCTCAGCTCAGTACGGCCTGAGTTTTTGGAAAATTCTGTAGCGCCAAGTCCAACGATAGCCGCTTTACCCGACAGGAAAGAATCACTCATTTCTCAAATCTCCCAATGCTCAAGGCAGTACCACAGCAACCGTACCGGCAACGTGATTACCCATTGAATTTTTACCTTTAAAGCTGACCGTCACTGAGTTTGTCGCTTCGTCGCGCTCTGTGACTTCACCTGTAAAGACCATCGTGTCGCCAGGATAGTTGGGCGCACCCAGCTTAATTTTCTGACTTTTAAATGTGGCTAAAGGACCGGCCCAATCTTCGATAAACCGCTGCACCAAACCATTGGTGGTGAGGATATTCATAAAAATGTGCGGTGAACCTAAAGCTTGCGCCGCTTCTTTATCGTGGTGCCCTGGAAAATAATCACGAGTGGCAATCGCACCACCGTTAATCAGGGTCACTGTGATCGCAATACTAAGCTCTGGTAGCTGATCGCCAACCTTAACCTCAGCGATTGATTTGGTTTTCTTCAAGGTCATATTTCCATCCCAATTTATCGTTGTTGGCTAACCAGTTACCCAGGCGCTCAAGGCTGCCTGATGCGCTTCCTAAAACCATTGACAGGTGACGGCTCCAGTACAAGAAGCGGTGAATTGGATACGTTAAATCCACACCCACGCCACCGTGTACGTGCTGGGTTTTGTGCCCCACTAAATGCGCTGCCTCACAACTTAAATGCTGTGTTGCCAACGCCTCTGGCGTGCTTTCTAGGCCCGCATCGAGACGATAGAGCAATTGATAGAGCGTGCTGCGTAAAGCTTCAACAGCAATATGGCAATCGGCCATGGTCATTTGCACAGCTTGGAAGGTACCAATGGCACGTCCAAACTGCTCACGCTCTTTGAGGTACTCAGACGTACGCGCGATTTGTTCAGCGCTCACACCCAACTGCAATGAAGACAAGGCAGCAATCACGCGCTGCTCTAACCACTGCGCGGCCTCAGCAGGCAGCACATCGCTCGCACTGATATTGACCTGCTCGCACTGCACATCAGCCACGGCCACACCATTGTTGGCCACACCCTCAACTAACGTCACACCTTGTGCTTGTGGGTTGAGCAGCACCAAACGCAGCTCATTACCGGCTTGCGCCAGCACCAGCAAATGATCCGCCTGTGCAGCATAAGCAACAGCACCGATCTGCCCCTGCAAAGTGAAGCCTGCATCGGTTGCTGTGAGTTGTAAATCAACGCCTAAGCTACTGTTTAGGCTGGTTGCAGCAACGGCTAACAGCTTCTCAGCGCTGGCAGCTTGCTCAATCAATGCTTGATGCTGCTCGCCATGGAATTGGGCTAAACAGCTGGCTGCCAACTGATGCTCCCAAATGGGCACCTGCGCCAAACTTGCGCCTTGCGCTTGCAGCACGCAAAACAGCTCAGTCATGCCTAAGCCACTGCCACCAAACTCTTCAGGAATAGCCAGTGCATGCAGACCCGTTTCAATACAGGTTTGCCACACATCATCCATAAATGGCTTTGCCGCTAGGTCATAATCGCGCATCTGCTCATCGGAGCAATTGTCGCGGAACAAGCCATCGGCCATTTGCGCAATCGCGCGCTGGTCTTCACTTAATGAAAAATCCATAGAGCCCCCTTAATTAAGCGACAGGTCGAAACTGTGGCAAGGTTTGTCGGTCATCAAAACGATTGAACTCAACCTGCAGCTTCTGGCCAATTTCAAGATTCTTTGGATCAACACCCACCAGACCTGCGATCAAACGCACACCTTCTTCGAGCTCAATCAGACCAATCGGATTGGGGTGATCAAAGGGTGCAACTTCGGGGTAATGCATCACAACAAAAGAGTAGAGTTTTGCTTTGCCGCTGGCTTCAACCGTATCCCAGTCAAAACTGTGGCATTCAATGCACACAGGCGCTGGTGGATGACGCAAAGTCTGGCAACTGGTGCAGCGTTGAATTAACAACTTCTTCTGCTCACAGCCTTCCCAGAAGAAGCGTGTATCGTCACTGACGCCCGGCAATGGGCGCATACGTGCTGGCTTATCATCTTTTTTGACCGCTTTTTCTTCAGGCTTAGCAGCATGCGCAGGCTTAAACTTGAAGACACGGAACATCAGCTCACCGACTTTCTCATCGGTACCGCTGTCACTTTTCGAGTAGAACGGCATCGCCAAAGTGACGAAAAAGCCGGTACCCAAACCTGTGGTTTTTTCTTCACTGATGGAATCCACATGACTGGTGTAATACAAGGTTTCGCCCAAGGTCACATGACGCTCAAAGCTCAACTCAGTATTCACCGCCACGACAGCTGGGTAGCCATAACCTTCAATGACCTTCAACACCTCAAAGGAGTTTTCATCGGTTGAGCCCGGTGCATAATTTTCATTATCCAACCCACCCATGCACCACACTTGGAGCATCGCTGGCGGCGCAACAATATCGTCAAAGCCAGCCTCACGGGCAAATGCAGGATCGGTGTACAAGGGGTTATCAACACCCATGATTTCACACCAATGGCGAATCATCGGCGCGTTCACTTGATCCCAAGCGTATACACGACCGTA
>JAAZJF010000072.1 GCA_012800475.1 Gammaproteobacteria bacterium | reverse complement strand
TGGTCTGGCCACAGCTGAACTTTGACCTCCCTTGGACCAGTTTTGGTCGCATTCGTCCGATCCACACCAACTTAGTCATCTTTGCCTTCGGTGGTTGTGCATTAATCTCCACTTCATTTTATATCGTACAGCGCACCTGTTATGCGCGGCTCCCCTCGGATTGGGCGGCCAATGTATTCTTTTGGGGTTGGCAAGCGATGTTGATCGCTACGGTGATCAGCTATGCGCTGGGCTACACCACCACTAAAGAATATGCGGAAATGGAATGGCCACTGGCAATCGTTTTAACCGTGCTTTGGCTGATGTATATGTGGTTGTTTTTTGGCACTATTATGCGCCGTCAAACCTCACATATTTATGTCGCTAACTGGTTCTACGGTGCTTTTATTGTGGTTACGGCCATGGTGCATATCGTCAACCACATTGCGATTCCCGTCACACTGATGAAATCTTATCCAATGTATGCCGGCGCAACTGATGCCATGGTGCAATGGTGGTTTGGCCACAGCGTCGTGGGCTTTATTCTTTCAGTCGGCTTCTTGGGGATGATGTATTACTTTGTACCTAAGCAAGTGGAACGTCCGATTTACTCTTACCGTTTATCCATTGTGCATTTCTGGGCCATCATCTCCATTTACATCTGGGCGGGTCCGCACCACTTGCACTACACCGCTCTGCCGGACTGGGTACAAAGTTTAGGTATGGCCATGTCGGTGATTCTGTTAGCACCCAGCTGGGGCGGGATGATCAACGGTATGATGACCTTATCTGGAGCCTGGCATAAATTACGCAGCGACCCTATTTTGCGCTTTTTGGTGGTGTCATTAGCTTTCTATGGTATGTCGACCTTTGAAGGTCCGATGATGGCCATTAAAACCGTCAACTCCCTGTCACACTACACCGACTGGACCATTGGTCATGTGCATGCGGGTGCTTTAGGCTGGGTGGCGATGATCAGTGTGGGCAGTCTCTACCACCTGATTCCTAAACTGTGGAATCACAAACAGATGTACAGCATTGGCTTGATTAATGTGCACTTTTGGTTAGCCACCATTGGTACGGTGATTTATATCGCTGCAATGTGGGTCAACGGTCTGACTCAAGGTTTAATGTGGCGCGCCATTAACGATGACGGCACCTTGTCATACTCCTTTGTTGAAGTCTTACAGTCATCTCATGCAGGCTATATTGCCCGCTTAATCGGGGGTTCGTTCTTTGTTCTGGGTATGTTTATCATGCTGATCAATACATGGCTGACATTACGCCAGCCGGTGCAACAGCAATCCACAACGCAACTTGCGGAGGTCTAATCTATGTTTATTATCTTAGGGCTGATGTGTGTGGCAGCAGGCTATTGGTGCTTGCGCAACATCAGCCCATTAGAAATGGATCAAGCAGCGATGCTGCCGTTTGCCGATGATCGTCCAGCCGCGCGACGTGTGGAACAGGACACAGGACGCCCTTGCTTACCTGAACACTTAGCCCAGCAAACAGCTCTACACGCCTAAGCATCACGCTGTAACAGTTGACTCTAACTACACTTAATAACGGTACTTGCGTGCCGTTATTGATTTAAACAAGGAACACCTTAGTGCGTGCTCAATGGATTAAAGCTCTAACTCCACTGTCTTTAAATATCCCTACACGGCAATGGTTGCGCTCCGCTTGCGGTGCTTTCTTAGGCATGCTGGCGTGCATCGCTTGTAATTACTGGCTGTTTGGCAGCCATATTGCGTTAAGTCTAGCCGCACCGATTGGCGCATCGGCTGTTTTATTATTTATCACTTCCGCGACGCCATTAGCGCACCCTTGGTCTATTTTAGCGGGCAATCTATTATCCGCCTGCGTGGGTATGGTATGTGCTATGTACATCGGCGAACCTATAGTACGGGCGCCAATTGTGGTCTTAGCCGCCATTAGCAGTATGCTGGCGCTACGTTGTTTGCACCCACCCAGTTGTGCTCTAGCCTTAACCGTAGCCTTAAGCCCAGCTTTGATCGAGATGGGCGCTGATGTACTGCTCCCCATCGCCACGCAGTCATTACTGATGCTAAGCGTTGCCTTAGTGTTTAATAACTTAACCGACACGCCCTATCCTCGTGTACCTGCGGCACCTGTAGCTAACAAACACAATACCGCAGATCCGCTACCCACTGCCCGCGCAGGTTTCAACGAAGCCGACTTAGATCAAGCCTTGAGTGAGTTCGGCACCTATGTCGATATCCGTCGCGAAGATTTAGAAGAGCTGCTGCACCTCACCGAACAACACAGCTTTAAGCGCAATACGGCCTACCTCACGGCAGCGTCAGTGATGTCACGTGATTTACGTACGGGTCATCCTGAAATGCCACTTGAAGAAGCGTGGAATCGCTTAAAAGAACATCGCTTGCATGTGTTGCCAGTCGTCGATCAGCATCGACGTTTAGTGGGTATTATCACTTTAGTGGATTTACTGAAATACTTTGAGCTGGATAAGCCCGTCAGCCGCTTTCATCGCCTCAAATATCTACGTCATATGCGCCTTAAACATATTATGACTACGCCTGTGCTGAGCGTGAACTTTGATACACCCTTGATTGAGCTGGTGACCTTACTGACAGACCGCGGCTTACATGCCATGCCTGTGATTGATGAGCATCGCCAACTGGCCGGTATTATTACGCAAACCGACATCATCGCTACGCTGTATCGCAGTTGGTTAGCACGCTTTTAATACACGCGACGATCATGTATTTGCAGCCAATTGGCTGGGTGCTGCAGGGAGTCTTTAAGCACTGACAATGCATGCTGCAATGCCACACAAGGTTGTGCATCAGCATAGACAATGTAGACAGGCCAAGAAAACTCAGGTGCGTGCGCTACTCGTGCTAGCGCACCATCGGCAATATAAGATTGCACCACCCGCGTTCTAAAATAGCCACGACCGCCTTCTTCCAAAATCGTATATAAAGCCAAGGGGCCTAAATTACAGCGCAGACCGCTGTGCGCATGCTCAGGCAATACCGCATCATGTTGCTGACGAAATAATACGCCCCAGTCCACATAGATATAAGGATCGGGCTGCGTTGTCGACTGCACCTGCACAAGCTTTTCTTCCAGTAATTGCTCCACCTGCAAACCCGGCCAATAATGCGGCTCATGCATCAATACGGCATC
>JAAZJF010000009.1 GCA_012800475.1 Gammaproteobacteria bacterium | reverse complement strand
TTATGGATATTGGTGAACGCGCCTTAAAAGGTGGCTTGCCAGTGATGAGTGTTCCGACCGGTTCATACGACACGGCTTACAACCTGACACGCCTGTATAAAGGCATTCCTATCAGCGATACCGAGCGTGCGAAAGCTGTGACTGAGTACATTGCTGGTCAGCTGGATCAAGACTGGTTAGCTGCGCGCTGCAGCACTGTGCGTCAACTGCTGTTATCGCCACCGGCTTTCCGTCATCAACTGGTGAAGCGTGCGCAAGCGGCTAACAAGCGTATTGTTTTGCCTGAAGGTAATGAGCCGCGCACTATTCAAGCTGCAGCCATCTGCCAAAAACGCGGTATCGCGCGCTGTGTGCTGCTGGCCAAGCCTGAAGAAGTACACACCATTGCTAAAGCACAAGGCATTGAATTGCCAGCGGATCTCGAGATTATCGACCCAGACTCAATCCGCCAGCGCTTTATTGCACCCATGGTTGAGCTGCGTAAAGATAAAGGTCTCACGCCGCAACTGGCCGCTGTGCAGCTCGAAGACACTGTAGTTTTAGCCACCATGATGCTGGCTGAAGATGAAGTGGACGGTTTGGTTTCCGGCGCAGTCCACACCACCGCCAGCACCATTCGCCCTGCGTTGCAGCTGCTCAAAACAGCGCCAGGCTACAACTTAGTCTCATCGGTATTCTTTATGCTGCTGCCGGACCAAGTCTTGGTCTACGGTGACTGCGCAGTAAATCCTGACCCATCGGCAACCGAACTGGCAGAAATTGCATTGCAAAGCGCCGAGTCAGCACAAGCCTTTGGTATTGATCCACGCGTGGCGATGATCAGCTATTCAACCGGTGATTCAGGTACCGGTGCGGAAGTGGAAAAAGTACGTGAAGCCACGCGCATTGCTCGTGAACGCAATCCTGCGATGCCCATCGATGGTCCATTGCAGTATGACGCTGCGAGCATCGAAAGCGTAGGCCGCTCAAAAGCACCTGATAGTTTAGTTGCAGGTCGTGCCACCGTGTTTATCTTCCCGGATTTGAACACCGGTAACACCACCTATAAAGCCGTACAGCGCAGTGCCAACGTGATTAGTGTGGGCCCGATGTTGCAAGGTTTGCGCAAACCGGTGAATGATTTATCACGTGGCGCATTGGTGGATGACATTGTCTTCACCATCGCTTTAACTGCGATTCAAGCAGCGAACCAGCCGCAATAAGACCCGCTCAGAGTCACTGCTGCGTCCTGCGCAGTGGCTCTTGAGTCTGACGCAACACTTGCACTACCCCGCCGAAACGATAACCATACCCCCAGACTCGTATTTTAATTTATGTTGCGCCAAGCGCATTGTCTTGAGGTATCGCAGTATGCTGCACCCTTTACCCCCCCTTGTACGCGGCATTATTGCCTCAGTCTTGCTGGTTCTTAACACGCTTTTTTGGTGTTGGCCGTTATTTATATTTGCGCTGCTCAAGGTTTTCTTACCTTTTGCGCCCATCCAACGCAGCTTACGTTTTGCCATGCACTGGACGGCTGAATCGTGGATTGCGGTGAACTCATTCTGGATGCGTTTAGTGCAACCCATTGAATGGGATGTGCAAGGTTTAGAAAAACTCGATCTGACGCATTCTTGGTTAGTCACCAGTAATCACCAAAGCTGGGTCGATATTCTGGCATTGCAATACCAGTTCAACCGCCGCTTACCCTTCTTAAAATTCTTTCTCAAGAAAGAACTCATTTGGGTGCCGGTGATTGGTTTGTGCTGGTGGGCGCTGGAGTTTCCTTTTATGAAACGCTACAGCAAAGCTTACTTAGCCAAATACCCCGAAAAACAAGGCCAAGATCTGGCCACCACACGCAAAGCCTGTGAGCGTTATAAGACCAATCCAGTATCGGTATTTAACTTTCTGGAAGGGACACGCTTCACCCAAGAAAAGCATGACCAGCAACAATCACCTTTTACCCATCTGCTCAAGCCTAAAGCTGGCGGTATCGCTTTTGTCTTGGATGCCATGGGCGAGCAACTGCACGGCCTAGTCAATGTGACCTTGTATTATCCACAAGGCAAACCCACGCTTTGGGACTTACTCAGCGGACAGATTCAACGGATTGTGATGCGCATTGATATTACTGAAATCCCTCAGCAGTTTATTGGCAAAAGCTATGATCAAGACACCGCCTATCGTGCTGAATTTCAAGACTGGGTCAATCAAATGTGGTACGAAAAAGATCAACAACTGACCCATCTCAGCGCAGAGCAAAATCAACAACGCCCCTAATACAATCCAGTCTGCCACCATAGTCGATAGCGCGTGACTGTTCGTTTAGTCGTGATGCGCGCTATACTTACCGGATTCTTAAAATCTTTACACTGTGTGCTAAGCCTGTTTTAGCACAGCTGTTGTTGATTGATTCACACCGAGACTGCTGGTTTAAAGCACTTGATGTTCCCGCCCAATGAGAGGAGCGTTTCATGACCGTTATTAAGCAAGATGATGTAATTCAAAGCGTGGCCGATGCTTTACAATTTATTTCTTATTATCACCCGCTCGACTTTATTGAAGCGATGCATCAAGCCTATGAGCGTGAAGAATCCGCCTCAGCTAAAGATGCAATTGCACAAATTCTTATTAACTCTCGCATGAGCGCCACAGGCCACCGCCCCATGTGCCAAGACACCGGCATTGTGACTGTATTTGTGCGTGTGGGTATGAACGTGCGTTGGGACGATGCCACCATGGGCGTCGAAGATATGATCAACGAAGGTGTCCGTCGCGCCTACGGTTTACCTGAAAACATCTTACGCGCCTCAATCTTGGCTGACCCAGCCGGTGCGCGTCGCAACACCAAAGACAACACGCCAGCGGTGATTCATTACTCCATCGTACCTGGCGACACGGTTGAATTTGACGTTGCAGCCAAAGGTGGCGGCTCAGAAAACAAAGCCAAAATGGCCATGCTCAACCCTTCTGACTCCATTGTAGATTGGGTGCTCAAAACTGTGCCAGAAATGGGCGCTGGCTGGTGCCCACCTGGTATGCTGGGCATAGGTATTGGTGGCACAGCAGAAAAAGCCGCAGTGATGGCTAAAGAAGTATTGATGGAATCCATTGATATTCATGAACTGCAAGCGCGTGGCCCGCAAAACCGTGCTGAAGAACTGCGTCTTGAGCTGTTTGAAAAAGTGAACCAGCTGGGTATTGGCGCACAAGGCTTGGGCGGTTTAACCACCGTTCTGGATGTCAAAATCATGGACTACCCAACCCACGCCGCATCACTGCCGGTGTGCATGATTCCAAACTGTGCTGCCACTCGTCACGCAAATTTTGTATTAGACGGCTCAGGCCCTGCAGT
>JAAZJF010000071.1 GCA_012800475.1 Gammaproteobacteria bacterium | reverse complement strand
GATCATCACGCTGAGCGAGGTAATGAGCATCGAGCAGCTTGGGTGACTGGCGAATCAGCTGTAATAAAATAGGCAGTAGGCTGATGGATTGTCCTGCCACCTCAATGCCCAGCTCTAAAGAAAACCAATCTAAAGTGGGTGACTCTTCCAGAGTGGCTTGCCAATGATCGATCTGCAGCACATTAAATTGAAAGTGCGGCAACATCACAATGCGCCAGTGTTCTTCGCGCAGTTGTTGCACGGGATGTTGCATAAAGCTTAACCAAGCAGAATCACTGGCGAGCTCATAGGCGTCACCAGCTGTTTCGGGTACCGCATCGCTGCGCCGTAAAGCGATCTGCAAACCCTGCTGGAGTAAATGCTGGCGACAAGCCTGCTCGAACGCCAAATCACGCATGATACGCAAACGCTGGTAAGGCCCTGTGTGCGCAATAAATTCAGCGGCAGGTTTGCCTACGCATAAGTGGCCTTGGTAATCAAAAGCCAAAGCTGCGCGGTGTTGCTGAGTGCTATACATGCGTTTTGTGCGGGCATCGTAGCGCTCAACGGCGACACTGCCTAATGTCAGTTGAGGTGTGGGCTGTTGCTGTGGTGCGTCAATGATTTTGAGTGTTTGCGTGGGTTGCGCTGGGCTCTGTGCTTGTGGGGCGCTGGGTAGGGTGCGCGGCGCTGTGCCCTGTTGTTGCAGTTGCTCTAGGGTTAACAGCGCTGCAACAACGTGCTTGCAGTTATAGCTGACATAACACGAGCAGCGACCGTTGATATCGTAATGCTGTTCTTTCGCCAATAAGGTGATGGTCTGTAAATAGGTTTGCCCAGCCGAGCCTTTACACTGCGCGGTAATGGTTGCGCCTTGCACCTGCAGCACGCTACTGCGCCCTTGTGCGCAATAGGCTTTACCGCGCTGAAAGTCGCCAAGCTGAATGGCTTGACGCCATTGTGAACACTGCAGGTGATTGATATCGAGAGGCATAGGCACATAAGATGACGTTAAGTTAAACGTATGAGTATGGCATAAGCAGCGCAGCAGTTGTGACGCTGACCCAGAGTTGTAAAATAGATCATGCATACCGGCGTCATGGAACTAGCTGTTGGCCTAATTGAATCGATGGCTGTGCAGGGTGATCAAAGCGTGTAGCAGGCAATATTAATCCGTGGGAGTGTAGCAAACGCAATGACAGTCGCAGTGATTCAAATGGTTTCCACTGAGCAGGTGGCGAGCAATCTTAGTGCCGCGCGGGCGTTGTTGGAGCAAGCGGCCCATGCCGGTGCGCGTCTTGCAGTGCTGCCGGAAAACTTTGCCGCGATGGGGCAGATCAACCCGAGTCAGATTGCCACCCTTGAAGCTCAGCCACACGGCCCCATCTTATCTTGGTTGGCGCGCACATCGCGTGAGTTAGGTTTGTGGATTGTCGGTGGCACTGTGCCCTTGTACCCTCAAGGTCAAGAGACAGGTCGGCCGTGTGCCGCATCGTTAGTCTTTAATGAGCTGGGCGAGTGTGTTGCGCGCTATGATAAATTGCATTTATTTGATGCGGCGGTAGGTGATCAGCAGGGTGCTTATCAAGAGTCGGCCCGCTATGCTGCAGGGCACGCCTGTCGTGTTGTCGATACACCTGTAGGCCGCTTGGGGCTGACAATCTGTTACGATTTGCGCTTTCCTGAGTTGTACAGTGCGCTGCGTGAGGCGGGCGCGGAGTTGATCAGTGTACCTTCGGCTTTTACTGCGGTAACCGGAGCCGCCCATTGGCAGGTGCTATTACGCGCTCGAGCCATTGAGACCCAGTGTTTACTGCTCGCCGCCAACCAAGGTGGTGTACATGCGCCGGGCCGCGAAACCTTTGGTCATTCAGCTATTATTGATGCCTGGGGTACAGTGCGTGCAGAGTTGCCAACAGGGGCAGGCTGCATGACCCATGCTTATGCGCGTGCGGAGCAAGCAGCCATTCGTCAGCGTATGCCGATATGGCAACATAAACGATTTTCTGTTGCGCAGTTATCGCGCACAGACACAGAGGACACACAATGAGTGATTTGTTAGCCAGCGTCAGTTCTGTTTTGTTGGCGCCTACCGGCCTAGAGTTAGAGCACTTATCGACTGTGTTCAGCGAGTTGGCTGGACCGGGTATTGATGCGGCAGATTTGTATTTCCAAAACCGTATTTCTGAAGCCTGGGTGTTAGAAGAAGGCATCGTTAAAGAAGGCAGTTTTAGCCTTGATCAAGGTGTTGGCGTGCGTGCATTAGCGGGTGAGAAAACCGGTTTTTCTTACAGTAATGCATTGACTTTGCCCGCCTTGCTACAAGCTGCGCAAGCGTCGCGCAGCATTGCTCAGTCCGGTCAATCTGTACAGCCTGTAGCGATTCAAGCCGCCACTCAAGCAGCTTTATACCCCGCAGATAACCCACTGGATGTGATCAGTCGTGAAGCTAAAGTTGCACTATTAAAAGAAATTGATGCGGCTACGCGCGCGCTCGATTCACGCGTCTGCCAAGTCACTGTAAGCCTCACGGGTTCGTGGGAACAGATTCTTGTTGCAACTTTAGATGGCCGTTTAGCTGCAGATGTGCGCCCTCTGGTGCGTTTTAATGTCAGTGTGATTATTGAGCATCAGGGTCGCCGTGAGCGCGGTAGTGCCGGTGGTGGCGGTCGCACCGATTACCGTTATTTCATCGAGCAAGACCGAGCGATGGGCTATGCCCGTGAAGCGGTGCGTCAAGCGCAAGTGAACCTAGAAGCCATTGCAGCACCGGCAGGTACCTTGCCTGTGGTCTTAGGTCCAGGTTGGAGTGGCGTGTTGTTGCATGAGGCAGTAGGCCATGGCTTGGAAGGTGATTTTAACCGCAAAGGCAGTTCCGCTTATAGCGGCAAAGTTGGACAGCAAGTGGCATCGTCGCTGTGCACCATTGTTGATGATGGCACCTTAGCCGGCCGTCGTGGTTCACTGAGTATGGATGATGAAGGTATTGCCACACAGTGCACTACTTTGATTGAAAATGGTGTGTTACGCGGCTATATGCAAGACACCATGAACGCGCGCTTAATGGGCGTTGCGCCGACGGGTAATGGTCGTCGTGAGTCCTATGCCCATGTGCCGATGCCGCGCATGACCAATACTTATATGTTGGCGGGCGAAAGTGAGCCTGAAGATATTATTCGCTCGGTCAAGCGTGGTATTTATTGTGCCAACTTAGGTGGCGGGCAAGTGGATATCACCAGCGGTAAGTTTGTGTTCTCGACCAGTGAAGCCTACTTAATTGAAGACGGTAAAATCACCGCTCCAGTCAAGGGCGCTACTTTAATCGGTAATGGTCCCGAGGCGATGCGTCAGGTCTCTATGGTGGGCAATGATTTAGCGCTGGACAGTGGCGTTGGCGTCTGTGGTAAAGCCGGTCAAGGTGTGCCGGTTGGCGTTGGGCAGCCGACCTTGAAAATTGATGGTATTACTGTGGGCGGTACAGGTAGCTAAAACAGCAAGCACTGCATTCGCCGCATGTTGAGCGGATGCAGTGCTTGCTGTGGCGTTACTTTAAACCCAAGCGCTGCTCATCTAAATCGCGCAGGTATTTAAAGATTTTACGCGAGGCAGTGGGTGTTTTATTACGTGCCAGCTCATGTTGAGCGTGACGTACCATGCTACGCAAATGCTGAATATCAGTGTCTGGGTAGTCAACCACAAAGCTTTGTAGCGCACTATCGCCCTCGGCGATGAGGCGATTACGCCAGCGTTCCAAAGCATGAAAGCGGTTGTTGTATTCACGGGTTTGACTGTCAGCCAGATTCATCGGCTGCATAATGGCGTCAATATCGTGATTGCGCAGTAATTTACCCAGAAACTGCGAATGGCGCTTACGGGCAATGTGCGCAGTATGTTTACAGGTTTCATCGAGTGCTCTGCGTAACTCATCACTGAGTGGCATTTTATTGAGCAGTTCGGGCTTAAGATCAGATAGACGCAAGCCCAGCTCTTGCAGAGCCAGCATTTCACGTTTGACTTGTGATTTGCTTTTTTCTTCTTCGTCCAGCGAGTCGTCGAGATAATCAGACATAACGGTGTTCCATTTAATTAGGGCGCTATGATAACAGAGCAAGACGGATACTTTGATAGGGTCTTGTGAAAATGCTTTGGAGTAACTATGAGTGCAAGTGAAAGTGTCGGTCCGCAAGCTTTACCTGAGTTAAAAGCTCAAGTTGAAAAAATTCTTGCCGCTGCTAAACAACAAGGCGCCAGTGCCTGTGAAGTGGCGGTATCTGTGCAGCAAGGTCTAGAGGCCAGTGTGCGTCAGCGTGAAGTTGAAACCGTTGAGTTTAATCGTGATCAAGGTTTTTCTATCACTGTTTATAATGGCCAGCAAAAAGGCTCGGCGAGCACCACTGCAACAGGTGATAAAGCCATTCAAGAGACCGTGGCAGCAGCTTTAGCAATTGCCAAACATGCCTCGCCGGATGAGTTTGCAGGCTTAGCGGACGCGCAATTGATGGCGCGTGAGTTTCCTGATTTGGATTTATGGCACCCTTGGGATGTGACACCTGAGCAAGCTATTGAGCTGGCGCTTGAGTGCGAGGCCGCGGCGTTTGCCACGGATTCACGCATCAGCAATGCTGATGGCACCAGCGTGAACACCGATGTGGGTTGTACCGTATATGGTAATAGCCATGGTTTTATTGGTGGGCATGCGGGCTCTCGTCACAGCATTGGTTGCGTGATGATTGCTGAGGCCGATGGTCAGATGCAGCGTGACTACTGGTATGACTATGGTCGCCGTGCGGATCAATTGATGGATGCTGCGACTGTTGGGCGTATTGCCGCTGAGCGCACCGTCAGTCGTTTAGGCGCACGCGCAGTGCCCACCTGCGATATGCCGGTCGTGTTTGCAGCAGAATTAGCAGGCGGTTTGTTTGGCAGTTTACTGGGCGCGATTGCTGGCGGTAATCAGTATCGCAATTCATCGTTTTTAGTCGGTGCTTTAGGCCAGACTTTATTCCCTGAGTGGTTGACGCTTGATGAGCGCCCGCTACAACGTGGCGGTTTAGCCAGTAGTGCGTTTGATGGTGACGGCTTAGCGACCTATGCCAAACCCTTTATTGAGAATGGCGTACTGACCAACTATATGCTCAGCACCTATTCAGGACGCAAGTTGGGCATGCCCAGTACCGCAAACGCGGGCGGTGCGCGTAACGTTTTTGTTACCCATGGTGATGACGATCAAGCTGCGCTGCTGAAAAAAATGGGCCGTGGTTTGCTGGTCACTGAGTTAATGGGGCAAGGGCTCAATATGGTCACGGGTGATTACTCACGTGGCGCGGGCGGTTACTGGGTTGAGAATGGCGAGATTCAGTTCCCTGTTGATGAAGTCACGATTGCTGGAAATCTGCGCGATATGTTTAAGCAGATTGTGGCCGTAGGCAATGACTTAGACCGTCGTGGCAGTGTGTGCACGGGTTCAGTGTTGATTGAACGCATGAAAATCGCAGGTAGCTAAACAACTGCTAGAGCGACAGCCTGATATTCAGACTGAATCAGTGCTGTCGCGTATCAGTCAGGCGACACAAATTTAAGGCTGTAATTCATTGTTTCGTTGCTAGGCTCAAGAATTTCTAAAGCAATATGTATCGGCACTTGCTGAGGCATTGTGCCTTGTCCAGCTAACTCACCGCTCAGGTATTCATCGGGTTTAAAGGTGCGACTCATCAATAGCATGCCATTGGCATCGGCAAAGCTCAGCTCTAATAACGGGAAGGGCTGGCTAAAAGGTGCACGGTTATAAATGATGGCATCGACTTGCAGCGCGCCTTTAAATTCAGGGTGGCTGCGTATCACTAAGTTACTACTTTTAATTTGCTCAATATCGACTTTGGCCGGCAGCTGACAACCCAGTAGCGGGCAGAGCACGTCCAGCACAGGGCGCGTACTGCTCTGACGGGCGAGCTCAGTAAAATTGTGATGGGTGTATTGACTCAGTAGCAGCACTACGGCCAAGGCGTTGAGTAAACTCCACATATGCCAGCGTTTCCATGGTTTTTGCGTGGGTTGCCAATCAAGACGTAAAGGCTCATCGTCAAAATAATGTATGGACTCGATGGTTGAGCTGTCCAACACAGACGCCGGTTGCGTCAACACAGCACTGATCGAGCCTTCTTCAATATCCTGCGTCTTGTCGTCCGTTGACTGAGTACTGACTGTGTTGTCTGCGGTCAGCGCTGCAGGTTGTTTGGAGTCATGATGCTCAAGTGCCTGTATCGATTCCGGCGTATCTTGTGTTGAGGAGGCTGGACTTAGGATGGAGCGCTCTAAGGTTTCACGAGGGTGGTGCAGATCCCACTCTAAGCGTTCTTGTTCATACTCAAGGTCAAATGCATCCAAATTGCTCAGCGCAATCACGTTGTCGATCATGGACAGTTGGGTAATCCGATCGCGTGTGGGTGTGGGGGCTGGCAGCGCTTTAGCTGTTTGGGCAGAGAGCAGCGTAATGGCGGGATGGTGTTTAGCGATGCTGCGCGGTGTGGCTTGTTCGATGGTGCTGCTATTGAACTGGCTGACAGCATTGTATTGCTGCAAGCACGCGCCACAGCGGACCGTTTCTTGCGCTGCATCGAGTTGGCTGCGCTTGATACGAAAGCTGCTTTGGCAGTGTGGGCATTGAGTAATAAAAGCGTCAGTCATAATTACATCGAGTTCAAATCAAGCATAAATACCTTGCAGTTGGCTCTATTGTTGAGGCTCAGCTGCAAGGCCGTGCAACACTATAAACTACTTACGCACACCGCTGATGCAGACCCAACCCTCTTTTTCGGCGGTTGGATCGAGCACAAAATCAGCACTGTAGGCATCACGCACTTCTTGCGCTTGCTCGGCTAAGATGCCTGATAAAGCGATGCGTCCACCGCTGCGCGTGTACTCGATCAGCTGTGGTGCTAAGGCCACCAGTGGACCGGCTAAAATATTAGCTAATACCACATCAAATTGCTGTTGGGGCATGTGTTCTGGCAGATAGACCAGCATATCCTGTTCGGCAATCTGGTTACGATTGGCATTGTCGCGTGTGGCTTCTAAGGCTTGGCTATCAATGTCGGTGCAGGTCAGTTGCGTTGCGCCTAATAATTTCGCCGCGATAGCTAAAATCCCTGAGCCACAACCAAAATCGAGTACATTGCAGCCTTCTAGGGGTTGCCCATCCAGCCATTCAAGGCACAGCGCTGTGGTGGGGTGAGTACCGGTGCCGAAGGCTAAACCTGGATCTAAGAGCAAATTAACGGCGTCAGGTTCAGGTGCTGCATGCCAGCTGGGCACAATCCATAAACGCTGACCAAAACGCATCGGGTGGAAGTTATCCATCCAGCTGCGCTCCCAGTCTTGGTCTTCGATACGCTCGATCTGCAGTTCAGGCGTCGCTTCACCACCGAGCAATTGCAGGTGCTGCTGTAGCGCTTGTGCGTCGACATTATTTTCAAATAACGCCAGTAAATGTGTATGTGACCACAGCGGTGTGGTGCCTAAGTCTGGCTCATAAATAGGCTGGTCTTCACCATCCATAAAGGTGACTGAGACAGCGCCCAGTTCAAGTAAAGTATCTTCCCATTGTTCAGCTTGATCGGGTTGAATGGCTAAACGGACTTGTAACCAGGGCATAAAAACCTCAAGAGCGAATGCAGATATCTGCGAAATTTAGGCGTGGAGTGCAGTGCTGCGATACTGGTTTTCCAGCGGCATGGCATATTGCATAATCAGGTACGGGCGGTGTTCTGCTGGGCAGGCCGCAAGACGGCGTTGCCATTCTTGTTGGGCGGTACGGATATCTTGTGGCGCAAATACGTGTGTAATGTCCGGTACTGCTAACTCAGTATCACGCTGCTCCCACATGGCCCAAGCTAAGTAATGGGCAGGGAACAAGCGGTAATCACGCCAAATCTCCTGATCCACTAAGCTGGCTAATTGTTTAGCATCACTAAAGCCTGTGCTTAAGGGTGGGCAGAAGTGCACATGCACTCGACCTTTATAGCCGGTAATGCCTAAGGCAATACTGGCATCGTCTTCACCGGACTGCTTAATATATTCACCTGTTGTCGCTCGAATATACAGCTCGCGTGCTTTAGCGATATCACAAGGATCATACTCGTAGCTGATAGCCACAGGCATCAGGTTGAGTGAGGCAATCACCGTTTGAAAATCTTCGGTTTTGCGTGATAAGTGAAACATTTTTAAGATGGCGCTTTCGGTGCGATCATCGCCATCTTTGGCGCGGCCTTCTGCTTGTGCAATCCAGACCGATTCTTGATCATTTAAGATGGAGTGATTGATATAGGCAGATAACAGCTGAAAGGCTGCCATTTTTTCACGACGATTGGTTAATGAGCGATGCACAATAAAGCTCTTGTTGAGACGCATCAAGTCGCTGACAAAAGGGCGTTGTAATAAGTTATCGCCAATAGCAATACGCGGAGTGGCATGCTGTGCTTGAAATAACGCATAGTTCACAAACGCCGGATCCATGACAATATCGCGATGATTGGCCAAGTATAAATACGGCTGCCCAGCTTTGACATGCTCTACGCCAGAGAAGCTGATTCCGTCCGTGGCTTGGCTGATACTGCGTGCTACATAAGGCTCAACCCGCTCTTGCAGTGCTGTGACACTATCAATATGCGCCACTTCAGCACGTAATTTATGCGCGATAATGGGGCGCAGCAGCCAGCCGAAGTAGCGTGAAGCGGTTGGGAAACGGTATTGGGTGATGATGGATAAGAAATCTACATCGGCCAGTAAACGTTGCAATACAGACGCCACTTCACTGTCGTTATAGGGGCGAATGTTGTCAAATTGATCCATGTGATTCTCTTGTGCGGATGCTGTTCAGTGCTTTAGGCGCTGTAGGGTTAAGTATTTGAGCTATTATACCCGCATTGTTTGCTAACTTGCAGAGGAGATCAATGTGCAAAGGATTCATGAGCCTGCTGATTTAATGGAAGCACAAATGCTCATCAGTATGTTGAATAGTGAAGGCATTGAAGTGTATTTGCAGGGTGCAGATTTAGTGGGTGGTATGGGAGAGTTGCCGGCTTTAGGTCTGCTGGGTTTAATGGTCAGTGATGACGATGTGCAGCACGCACGCGAGTTGATCACGAGCTATCAAGAGGCGACGCCTATTATTAAAGGCGAGCCGGATGCGCAGCACATTGCCCGTCGCGGTGTTTTAGAATGCTAAAAGGGTGAGGTGATCATGTCAGGACGCTATGGGTTATTTAAATGGCCAGAAGACTGGATCGAGTTACCAGGGTTTCCACAGCAGATGCGTGCACACTGGAATCTAGCACCCAAATCGCAAGTGTTGATGCTGTTGCAAAAAAACCAGCAACGCCAAGCTACTTTAGCTTTATGGGGGCTGACCTCCAATTGGATGACTGATTTAAGTCGCGCTGTGGCCCATGCTCGGGTTGAAACTATCAGCACGCAACCGATGTTCAAAAAAGCTTGGCGCAGCCAGCGCTGTATCTTACCGGCCAATGGTTTTTTTGAGTGGCGGGGCTTACATCGCAAGCACCCATTTTGGTTGAGCGGCGAAGAAAGCCTAGTGTACTTTGCAGCCATTTGGGATGTGTATGCTGTACCGGGCCGTGACTATTACAGTGTGGCCATGCTAACCCAGCAAGCAGCACATTTACGCCGCCCGATTTTACTGGATGAGCAACAGCAAGCTATTTGGCTTGATCCGGATAGCACGCAAGAGCAATTGCAGAGTGTTTTAGCACAGCCCCAGCCCCAGTTACACGAGCGGCGCGTCAGTACCTTAATCAATGATCCCTTAGTTGACGGGCCGCATTGCTTAAATATTGGCTAATCAAACCCGCTATGTGTTTTAGCTGTCTTCATCGAAGCGTGCGTTGATCAACTCTTGTAGTGCAGCCAAGGCTTCATCGGCCTGTTCACCTTGGGTGTTTAAATGCAGTTGCGTGCCCTTGCTGGCAGCTAACATCATCACTGACATAATATTTTTACCATTGCACAGAGTGGTCACTTCGCGCCCAACTTGCACCTGGCATGGGAATGCATTGGCGACAGACACAAATTTTGCTGCCGCTCGCGCATGTAAACCTAGTTTATTAATAATAGTGATCTGGCAGCTAGGCATGTTTATGCTCATCGGGGCGCACCATGTCGCGGTGACGAATTTGTACGTTATGCAGTTGTGCACCCAAGCTTTCGCCTAAACGCTGTGCCATATATACAGAGCGGTGTTGGCCGCCGGTACAGCCAATCGCCACTGTGACATAGGCGCGATTGCTTGCAGCAAAGCGTGGCAGCCATTTGGCAAGATAGGCATAGATGTCGGTGTACATTTCTTCGACGTCCGCTTGTTCGCTTAAATAATCAATAATGGGTTGATCCAAACCACAGTACGCCCGCAGTTCAGGTTGCCAATAGGGGTTAGGTAAGCAGCGAATATCAAAAATTACATCGGCGTCTACCGGCACACCCCGTTTAAAACCAAAGGATTCGATTAAAAAAGCGGTGCCAGCTTCGGGTTTATCTAACAGGCGTAATTTAATCGTGTCGCGTAATTGGTACAGATTTAAACGTGACGTATCGATCACCAGATCCGCTAGATCGATAATCGGTGAGAGCAAGGTTTTTTCGTAATGAATCGCTTCAGCCAATGAGCGCGAGCCGCTGGTCAGCGGATGCCGACGCCGGGTTTCAGAGAAGCGTTTGAGTAAGGTTTCATCACCTGCATCGAGATAGAGCACATCACAAATAATATGACGTGCACGCAGTTCAGCTAAAATTTCTGGAAAGCGCTCGAGTTGATCGGGTGCATTGCGCGCATCAATGGAGACCGCGATTTGCGGATGTACCATTTCTGTCGCTAGCAGAGTGCGCTCGGCTAATTCGGGTAGCAGTGTCGCTGGAAGGTTATCAATGCAATAAAAATCGTTATCTTCTAACACATTGAGCGCGGTACTTTTACCTGACCCAGAGCGGCCACTGACGATCACTAAACGCATAGAACACACCTTTAAAGTTGCGCATCGAGTACTGTTTGATACAAAGCAGCACTGTCTGCAGCCTGACGCAAACGTTCGCGAACATCATCTTGCTCAAAAATACTGGCAATTTGTCGTAGGAGTTCAAGGTGCTCATCAGTGGCTTCTTCAGGCACTAAAAGCACAAATAATAAATCGACTGGCTCACCATCAATAGCGTCAAAATCAACCGCATGTTCTAGGTGCAGCACAGCGCTGATCGGTGTCGTACAGCCAATCAGGCGACAATGGGGGATTGCAATACCATTACCAAAGCCTGTTGAACCGAGCTTTTCGCGAGCCACCAGGCTTTCAAAAAGAACGTCTTCATCAATATCAGGTAAGTCTGCAGCAATCAGGTGGGCTATGTACTCAAGTACACGTTTTTTACTGCCGCCCGGCACGTTCACTTGTGAGCGTGCCGGGGTCAGTATATGTTCTAATCGAATCATATGGCTCTTAGCGTTCTAGTGCGCCTTTTTGGCGGTCCAGTTGTTTTTCTTTGTGTTTGATTAATTGACGATCCAGTTTATCAACCAGCAGGTCAATCGCGGCATACATATCGTCGTGCTCGGCGTTGGCGTTGACATCACCACCTGCGATCAGCAGGGTTGCGTCGATCTTTTGTTTCACTTTCTCAACGCTCAGAGTGACGCGGATGCTTGTGATTTTATCAAAGTGACGCTCAAGCTTAGCAAACTTATTCTCGATATATTCACGTAGGGCGTCAGTGACTTCTAATTGATGACCTGTGATGGTTATTTGCATACCGTACTCCTTAGTTTCACTGCTTAATGCGGTGTTTGCAGGATTGTAACGCCTGCGTAAATTAAGTGTTACTGACCAACGTCTATAAAAGCTGTTTTCGTTCAGTTGAAGACGCTATACCTAGGGATTCTCGGTATTTGGCAATGGTTCGCCGTGCCACTTGAATCCCTTGTTCTTCCAGTAAACCAGCGATCTTGCTATCACTCAATGGTTTTTTCGGATTTTCTGCTGCAACCAGCTTTTCAATGATTGCACGAATCGCTGTAGATGAACATTCACCCCCTTGTGCGGTACTCACATGGCTGGAGAAGAAATACTTTAACTCATAAATACCGTGCGGCGTATGCATATATTTTTGCGTCGTTACGCGTGAAATGGTTGACTCGTGCATACCAACAGCTTCTGCAATTTCTGCCAGCACTAATGGCTTCATCGCCTCGGGGCCGTAGTCAAAAAAACCGCGCTGATAATCGAGGATTTGCGTTGCTACTTTGAGCAGTGTTTCATTGCGACTTTGCAGGCTTTTGATAAACCAGCGTGCTTCTTGTAGCTGTGTGCGTAAAAACGTGTTGTCGGCACTGTTGTCGGCGCGCTGCACAAAACCTGCATATTGCGCATTTACCCCTAAGCGCGGGGCGATTTCAGGATTGAGCTCTACGATCCAGCGGTTTTTAGCTTTGCGTACAATCACATCCGGCACGATGTATTCAGGCTCTTTACTTTCAATGATTGAGCCAGGGCGCGGGTCTAGAGTTTGGATCAACTGTACGATGGCCTTGAGCGTTTCTTCTTTGATGCGCATGCGTCGCATCAGTTGGTTGTAGTCACGGCTACCGAGCAGCTCAAGGTGTTCTTTGCACAGGGTTTGAGCCTGTGCCAGCCACAGCGTGTCTTTGGGTAACTGTTGCAGTTGCAGCAGCAAGCACTCACTTAAATTACGTGCGGCCACGCCTGTAGGTTCAAACTGTTGTACCCGTTTGAGGACCATCTCAACTTCGTCCATTTCAATATGCTGCATGGGGTCGAAGGAGCTTTGAATGTCCTCAAGGCTTTCTTGTAAATAACCATCGCTGCCAATACTGTCAATAATAACGGTGGCAATCATGCGATCGCTGTCGTTCATTTTAGCCAGATTGAGTTGCCACAGCAGGTGCGTTTGCAGATCAATGCCAGCAGAAGTCGTACTGGTAAAGTCCCACTCTTCAGTGTTGGCGCTGGGTATATTGCTGGCGCTGGACTGGTAGACATCATCCCAAGAGGTATCAATTTCTAACTCGCTGGGGATTTGCTCAGTCCAGTCAGTTGTTTCAACTGTATTGGGTGCAGTGTTATCAGGTTCATCCTGAGCGGTGGATTGAGTATGACTGGCATGCTCTTGCGCTGCACTGGAGCTGTCACCGCTGCTGGGATTATTGTCGTCTTCAATCTCAAGCATAGGGTTGCTGTCCAATGCTTCTTGGATTTCTGCTTGTAAGTCTAAGGTCGACATTTGCAGTAAGCGAATGGCTTGCTGCAGTTGCGGGGTCATGGTCAGGCTTTGACCCATTTTTAAAACGAGTGAGGCTTTCATAATGGAAAGGCATGACTCCTATATCATCAGTGCGCCAAAGAGTGGCTCTTAGCAAGATTTATGCCTGAAAATGACAGCTTTGCATAGTTTTGACAAGTGACGCGTGACATTAAATGGGTGCGCAGTACACAAAAAAGGCTGCATCTATAGGTATAGCAGCCTTTGAGGGGTGATCAAAGGTGAAATTCTTGACCGAGGTAAACATCTTTAACCAATTGGTTTTCGAGTACGCTGCTGGGCGAGCCTTCAGCAATAATTTTACCAGCGCTGACAATATAAGCTGTTTCGCAGATATCGAGCGTTTCGCGCACGTTGTGATCAGTGATTAAAACACCAATACCTTTGTCTTTAAGGTGGTTGATGATCTGTTTGATATCACCGACAGAAATAGGGTCAACACCAGCAAAGGGCTCATCGAGCAAAATAAACTTGGGGTCAGTGGCCAAAGCGCGGGCAATCTCAACACGACGACGTTCACCGCCGGATAAGCTCATGCCTTTATTATCGCGCAAGTGCGTGATGTGAAATTCACGCAATAAATCATCTAAAGCTTGTATGCGGCCTGAGCGATCCAGATCTTTGCGCAACTCTAAAATAGCTAGAATATTATCTGCGACACTCAGCTTGCGAAAAATCGATGCCTCTTGAGGTAGATAGCCAATACCTGCGCGTGCGCGACCGTGCATGGGCTGAAAGCTGACATCGGTGTCGTCTATAAATACGCTGCCTTTATCTGCTTGGACCAAGCCGACAATCATATAGAAGCAGGTTGTTTTACCTGCACCATTGGGGCCCAGCAAACCCACAACTTGCCCGCTTTTGATCGACACGCTGACATCATGAACAACCGTGCGGCCTTTATAGCTTTTGGCTAGATTTTTAGCGACTAAGGTACTGCTCATGGTGCGCTGGACTCTGTTTGCGTGTCTTTGTTTTTAGGCTGAATCACCATATTAATACGTGGTGCGGGTGTGCTGACGGTGCCTTGTTTGGCGCGGCCTGCAGTTACAATCTGCTTTTTGGTGTCATAAATAATTTTTTCACCGCGGAAGGTACTGCCTTGCTGGATCACTTTAGCTTGGTCAACAATCACAATTTTTTCATTGGTAGCAAAATACTGAATAGTGCGGCCGTAAGCCTGCACAATCTCTTTATTTTCAGCCGGTTGCTGTTCGTAGTACGCGGGTTGTCCCACTGAGGTAAATACATCAATATCTCCACCGTTGGTGAGTGTGATAGTGACGGTATCTCCTGTGATCTTCAGCGTACCTTGGGTGATAATTACATCACCACGGTAAATCGCCACACCACGTTTGTCGTCCATTTCAGCACTGTCTGCTTGTACATTAATCGGCTTGCTGCTGTCTGAAGGTAAGGCGTGAACCAGACTGCTGAGCAGGCTGACACTGGTGGCAAGGAGTACAGCTGTTGTTCTAGCGAACTTCATGTCGGCCTCTCACATTTGAAAGTAAATGCATTTTACTTTCATTTAAATAAGTTTGCATGCCAATCCCGGTCGTGACGCCGTTGGCTGCTTCGATTTTTACTGCAAGTTGGGTATGCGCATATTCTGTTTCAGGGATATACGTCAGTTGTTCTGTGGTTAATAGTGTAGGGCGACCTTTCTCATCTGTGCGCTCAATACGCACCTGCTTGATGAGCTCCACTTCTTTGCCTTCTGGGCTGACATGACTGCGCTCGCTGCTGATTTTCCAAGGCAGCTCACTTCCCCGAAAGAGTAATAACTCAGGCTCTAACAGTACGGTGATGTCATCGTGCTGGGTATGCTCAAGACGTGAACTGGTCAGCTCGTAGTTTAAGCGACCTTCCTCGGTAAACTGTAATGTATGGGTGTTTTGTGCAAAAAAGTCGATGCTGTTGTCAGGCGCTGCAAAAGCGGCTGATTCAATTTCAGCAGGGTTATGAATATTCCAATAACCCAGCGCAGCAACCACTAATGCGAAGGGTAAAAAGAATAAAGCCAAGCGTAGATTTGCCGACATAAATGCAATCCGAAATTATAAGTAAGCGTTCTGTGCTGCAGCAAGTGTACCTTGCGCGGCCATAATGAACTCGCACAATTCACGTGCGGCACCTTCGCCACCCCGTAAGGATGTGACGCCTTTGGCATGTTCACGCACAAAGCTGTTGGCATTGGCAACGGCAATACCCAGTGCGACACAACGGATGGGCGCTAAATCAGGTAAATCATCGCCTAAATAGGCAACTTGATCATAAGAAAGTTGCAGGCGGGCTAATATTTCATCAAGGGCGACACGCTTATCTTCACGGCCTTGTATCAGATGCGTGATGCCTAGGTTTTCAGCACGACGCGCGACAATATCAGAGGTGCGCCCAGTAATAATAGCCACTGCTACACCTGAATTTTGTAGCATCTTAATGCCTTGGCCATCGAGGGTGCTAAACGCTTTAGCTTCACCGCCATTGGCTAAGAAGTAGAGTTTACCATCGGTTAATACACCATCGACATCCAGTACCAGCAAGCGCACTGCGCGAGCACGCTCGACTAAGTCACTGTGGGTTAAATGTAGCATTACATCACTCCTGCACGTAATAAATCGTGCATGTTTAACGCACCAATGGCTTGGTTGTGTTCGTTAATAACGGGTAGAGAGCTGATTTTATAGTCTTCCATAATTTTCAGGGCTTGCGCGGCGAGCATCTCAGGACGGGCTGTTTTACCACCGTGGGTCATCAGCGCATCGATGCTGGCATCACGCACATCAATACCTTTGTCCAGAGCGCGACGCAAGTCACCGTCGGTGAAAATACCGGCTAAGGTGCGATCGGGCGCTAAAATCAGCGTCATTCCCAGACCTTTTTGCGTCATCTCCAATAAAGCTTCGCGTAAAGACGCGTCGCGTGCGACGGCGGGTAATTCATCGCCACTGTGCATAACATGCTCAACTTTCAGCAGTAAACGTCGGCCTAAAGCACCGCCAGGGTGCGAAAAGGCAAAGTCTTCTGGAGTAAAGCCGCGGGCCTCTAAAAGCGCAATCGCGAGCGCATCACCCAGCACTAAAGTGACTGTAGTTGAGGAGGTGGGCGCTAAGTTGAGCGGGCACGCTTCTTGTTCAACTTGAGTGTCTAAGTTCACATTAGCTGCGCGAGCTAAGGTTGAGTCAGGGTTACCGGTCATGCTGATCAAGGTCAGGCCTAAGCGCTTAATCAGCGGCAGTAGGGTGACAATCTCGTTAGTGGTACCTGAGTTGGATAAGGCCAGGACGATATCGTCTGCGGTGATCATGCCCATATCGCCGTGACTGGCTTCGGCCGGGTGCACAAAAAATGCGGGTGTCCCGGTGCTGGCTAATGTCGCAGCAATTTTATGACCAATATGACCCGACTTGCCCATGCCCACTACAACGACACGGCCTTTGCAGTTTAAAATCAGTTCGCAGGCTTGCACAAAGCTGTTGTCGATGCGTCCTAATAAGCTAGTAATCGCCTCTTGTTCAAGGCTGATAGTGCGTTTGGCGGAATCAATAAGAGCATGAACTGAGGACATCATAAGGTCTTCTTCAAGGTAAAAAATTAATTATACGTGAAATTACCCAGCAACTCATCAGCTATGAGCGCTTGGGGTGCTGGGGCTGAATGTGTGAATTTTTGCGCAGCATCATCAGTCATAAAGTCGCTATGACCCAAGCATAAGCAGAGTAAAGCTGGGCGCTTCAATACTTGAGATGGCGCTGATATGAGCGTTGATAAGCGTTTATTAAAGAGCCAGCTCAGCAAACACTGTAGAATGCAGGTTATTGCCCTGAGAGGGCTGAACAGTCAGGGTGAACACTAAGATGTCTTTTGCAAAATCAGGGCTGATGCCAGCCTTATTAGAAAATTTACAACGCTTAGCTTACAACGAGCCAACCCCCGTACAGCAACAAGCCATTGCGCCTATTTTAGCGGGTAAAGATATTTTAGCGGCCGCGCAAACCGGTACAGGTAAAACTGCAGCCTTTACTTTACCCGCCTTGCAGCTCTTATTGACGCAGGGTGAAAAAGTCACGTCAAACTGTGTGCGGGCCTTGGTATTGGTGCCGACACGCGAATTGGCTGAGCAAGTGCATGAGTCGATTCGTATGTACTTAGGCGATATACCTTTACGTACGGCAGTCGCCTATGGTGGCGTGAGTATTAATCCGCAAATGATGAATTTACGCCGCGGAGTGGATGTGTTGGTCGCGACACCCGGTCGTTTGCTGGACTTATATCAACACAACGCACTGCGCTTTAATCAGATGCAAATGCTGATTTTAGATGAAGCCGATCGCATG
>JAAZJF010000070.1 GCA_012800475.1 Gammaproteobacteria bacterium | reverse complement strand
TTTCCTGATCTCTAGCAAAGGCACGAATACCTTCGGCAAGCTTTTCCGTGGCCATGGCATCTTCATTGTGTGCCCAGCGAAAATGCTGCTCATCAATCGGGCCCGGTGCTTCACCGGCGCTGGTGTCGTGCAGATTGCGCTGAATTGGCGCGTCTTCTAAGCTGAGTTGCTCAAGTAATTCAGGGCTGATAGTGAGGCGGTCGCAGCCGGCTAAAGCCTCAATTTGGCCGATATTTCTAAAGCTGGCACCCATCACAATGGTGGGGTAGTTGTTGCTTTTGTAGTAGTTGTAAATGCGCGTGACCGATTGCACGCCTGGGTCTTCAGCGCCGACATAATCACGATTTTGCGTGTGCTTATACCAATCATAAATACGCCCAACAAAAGGCGAGATTAAGAACACACCAGCATCGGCGCAGGCGGCTGCTTGGGCAAAGGAAAACAGCAATGTCAGATTGGTTTGAATATTGAGCTGCTCTAGGCGTCGAGCGGCTTGAATACCCTCCCAAGTTGCGGCAATTTTAATCAGTACGCGCTGGCGATCAATGCCACGCTGTTCGTAACGCTCAATTAAACGCAGGGCGTAGTCATACGTAGCTTGCTCATCAAAAGATAAACGGGCATCCACTTCAGTGGAAATACGCCCAGGAATCAGCGCAAGAATCTCACTG
This sequence comes from Gammaproteobacteria bacterium, assembly GCA_012800475.1. Taxonomy (GTDB): domain Bacteria; phylum Pseudomonadota; class Gammaproteobacteria; order Pseudomonadales; family Pseudomonadaceae; genus Denitrificimonas. The sequence continues at coordinate 1,270 of JAAZJF010000070.1, read as the reverse complement.
CCCACCGCCACAGAAAACTCTGTACAGGCCGCTTGTGGCTGGCCGGCATAATCACGCTGAATCTGTTCGATCATCTGCGCATAGCGTGGAAAGACTGCTGCTTTGAGTAGCAGGGAAGGGTTTGTGGTGGCATCCACGGGCTGTAGCCGAGCAATAGCATCTAAATCGCCAGTGTCAGCGACTACAGTCGTAAAACATTTGAGTTGTTCGAGTTTTGACGTCATGGTGTGGGCCGCAGTGTGAATAAAAAACAATTCACTGAACATAACTGAGCGTGCCATGGGATGCAATAAAATATCGCGACCTAACGACCTTCTAAACCTGCTATGGCTTGATCATAGATGCGCAGCGGCTCATCCGTTTTGTAAATATCTGCTGAGAGCAGTTGACGAAAACGCCGTGCGCCTGGAAAGCCTTGGGCTAAGCCTAAAATATGCCGGGTGATATGGGTGGCTTTACCGCCTTGGGCGATATGCTCGGCAATATAAGGGCGCAACTGTTCAAGAACGCCAGTGCGGGTGATCTCACGTTGCGCATCACCAAACAGCTGATGATCGACTTCACTTAATAGCCAAGGATTATGATACGCCTCGCGCCCCAGCATCACGCCATCAAAGGTGGTTAAATGTTGCTGGCATTCAGCCAGGGTCTTAATGCCGCCATTGAGAATAAACTCAAGGTCTGGAAAGTCCGTGGTTAGTTGTGCAGCGAGGTCGTAGCGCAGAGGCGGAATATCACGATTTTCTTTCGGTGATAAGCCTTCTAAAATCGCAATACGCGCATGCACAGTAAAACTCGTGCAACCTGCTTCATGCACTGTGCCAATAAAATCACACAACTGCGCATAGCTATCGCGGCCATTAATACCTATTCGGTGTTTGACTGTTACGGGAATTTGCACTGCATCTTGCATTTGCTTTACACAGTCGGCAACCAATTGAGGATGCCCCATTAAGCAGGCGCCAATCATATTGTTTTGCACGCGATCACTGGGGCAGCCCACGTTCAGATTGACTTCATCAAAACCCGCCTGCTCAGCCATTTTAGTGCAAGCCGCTAAATGCTCCGCATTGCTGCCGCCTAATTGCAAGGCAACGGGGTGTTCGCACTCAGCATGCCGCAAAAAGCGTGCACTATCGCCATAGAGTAAGGCACCGGTTGTGACCATTTCCGAGTAGAGCAGGGCACGCTTAGACAATAGACGCAAAAAGTAGCGGCAGTGGGCATCAGTCCAGTCCATCATCGGTGCCACGGAAAAGCGTCGGTTAAT
>JAAZJF010000069.1 GCA_012800475.1 Gammaproteobacteria bacterium | reverse complement strand
TTGGCTTTGCTGACACCGCCTTGGGGCGCTTAAAAACGGCGGCAGTCACATTTTTGCCACCGCTAATTGCTTGCTTATTGTTGCCAACCGGCTTTGTGAAAGTGATGGGTTATGTCGGCTTAATGGCCGCAATTTGGGCAGCACTAGTGCCAGCCTTGTTGGTGCGAGCGTCAAGGCAGCGCTACCCTAAGGCCAACTATCAAGTGCGTGGCGGAGCTTGGGCTATTGGCTTTGTTGTACTTTTTGCCGTTACAGTATTTTGCGTGCAAGTCTTGTTATTACTGGGTGAGTTGCCACTTTTTACGGGGTAGTTTCGAGTCTGTAGCCGACGAGTAGAGATACACCCAAGCATCTAAGTGTTCTCTTTGTTGCGCCACGAGTGCTGAGTCACGGTGAGCAGCCGTATGTTATTGGTGGGTATCGCATATTAAAAGCCCCGTCAAACTGCGTTGTGCGTGCTTGATGGGGCTTTTTTTGTTTAGGGGTTACTTGCGACGCTTGTGTTTTTTGGTCGTCTTTTGGACTTCTTTAAAGAGCATCATCAGTTTTTGTCGCCCGGTCTTATTTTTTGCCGTCAGGATCGCAAACAAGGCTAGCATAATAGATAGGGCGATGCCGATCATCTCTTCCGGTGTATCGGGTAGGGTGAACCCAGGCTCTGGAGTGATCACGGTGACAACGCTGCTATCGAGTTGAGCTTGACCTAAAGCCATATAGACGGGCGCGTGATCGGACATATGCTTGCGGCTGTCTTTGTGGCTGAGCTTGAGCATCTTAGGAAAGGAAATAATACCGGCCTGCTGGACCTGGAGGCGCGTATTGCGCTCCACCCAAATATTATCGTATAGGTTGGCGTATTGACCGTTTTTTTCTGACAGCGTTGAAGCGCCTTCAGTGATTAAAGGCTTGGCATATTTCTTTAATGCATCCCAAGATTCATGTGCAGGTGGCATATTGAAATAACCCGCTAACACTAAGGCTGTGTCAGGGTAGGTTCTTTGCATCCAGCGCCAATAATCGGCTAACGCCTGAATCTCTGGCGTGCGATCTTTCACGCTCTGGCCGTATAAAATATGTACGGTACCTACCGCCATCTCGCTGGCGTCATGTTTGGATTTAAACTTTGCTGAGAAGGGCTCACGAATAAAACGATCGCCCCTATCAGGATAAATACTCTGGGTGTGCACTGACTCAACCGCAGATATGCGCCATAAAAACGCATACATTTCTTTATAGCTTTTAGAGCCCACTGGGTTGGAAATCATATGGCCCCAAGGCTCACCGGTTTGTTTTTCGACGGCTTTTTTTAATCTCAGTAAACCTTCTTGGTTCATCACCTCTTGTACGGCCAGTAAATCAACTTTGCCGACGATGGCGGCTAATGCATTGTATTTTTTATGATCGCCGTAGCCCAAGTGTTGAATATTCCATGAGGCAAAAACAATATCACTGGCATAGCTGTAGCCGATCGAGGCGAACGAGCCCACTAAGGTGAAGACAGTCAATACCAAGGCTTGGCAATGACGGCTCAGATAAGATGAAAATAGCATAGGTATAACGTGTCCTTAAAAGCACAGAGCAGGGTTCAAACAGGCTCGCAGATCTGCTGTATGGCCAGCGCCTGATCTACAGTGGTCGAAAGATCGACAGGTGAGGGTTGTTTAGACTGCACAGAGCATCACTAAAATGTGATGCCGTTGATATCAGGGCGCGATGATAGCGCTACATGAGGGTAAATTAATACCGTGCCAGCGCTATTTTAGGGCGGTTGTTGAGTATACTGCGTGTTGGCGTGGCTTTGTGTATGGCTTATCTATGCATCAGCGCTTGTGTTTGACCGTGTGTTGCCCAGCACGCATCGTATCGATGCACTCAGTGGCACACACACCACCCCGGGTGTAGGGCTAAGTGAAGCGTGCTTGATGAGCATGTGCCTTCTTAGTCTCGCCGTGTGCCTGCTTTACGCGCCTTGGCTTGGTATCAAGGTCAAGTACTGAATCTATTGGATGCTAGAGTGGTGCTGCAAAACTTAAGGCCGCATCAATACATCTCGACACACTTTAAGCGCGTTTAGGCTTTCTTTTGCGCCGAGCGGCTGGCGCTTGCCCGTGGCCTTGTAACCCAGTAAAACGAATCTGTCCCACTTGGCTGACCAGTTGGTTGAGGCCATCGAGCATGGGCGTCATAAACTGGGCATAGCTGAGACGTTTTTGCGCAATGTCTTCAAGTTGCGCTTCCCAGTGTGCAGTCATATCCGGTAAAACCATCACTTCGGGCAACGACAACACGAGCCTGCGACCCACTTCAGTGGCATGAATGTCTTTGCCGTGCTTGGTCAGAAAACCCCGCTTGAACAGCAACTCAATAATCCCGGCACGTGTGGCTTCTGTCCCTAAACCGTCGGTGTCTCTGAGCACTTTTTTGATATTGGGATCTGCAACATAGCGAGCAATCCCTGTCATCGCTGCAAGTAAACTGGCATCGGTAAAATGCTTAGGTGGACTGGTGTTTTTTTCATGCACGCGGCCCTCCGTACAGAGTACGCTTTCACCTTGAACCACATGCGGTAATTGCACTGTAGAGAACTCTTGATCCTCGGTGTTGGCTTTGCTTGCGGGCAACAATGCTTTCCAGCCTAGATGCACCACTTCTTTTTGGCGGCTGATAAATAAACCACCTGCCACCTGTGTATCAATCTGTTTTTCTTGATAGGTAAAGGATGGGTAAAACTGCATCAGATAATGGCGAGCCACTAACTCATAGATTTTATGCTCATCAGCCGATAAACGACTGACATCCAGCCTGCGACTCGTTGGGATAATCGCGTGGTGTGCGCTGACTTTGCTGTCATTCCAGGCTTTAGAGCGCAACGATAGGTCAGCCTGTTGTACCGCTTGATCGAGAGCCGTGCTGGTGTGTGCAATGGCTTGGGTAACATGGTTTTTATCGCTGTAGTGGCCTTGCGGTAAGTAGCGACAATCAGAGCGTGGATAGGTGATGAGCTTGTGCGTTTCATAGAGCTTTTGGCACAGATCTAAAGTTTTCTGGGCATTGAAATTAAAGCGTTTCGAGGCATCAATTTGTAATGAGGACAAGTTATAGGGCAGGGGTGCGGCTTGTTTTTTCAGACTTTCGTTGACCGCCAGCACGCACCCTGTTTGATTGAGTACTTTTTTCACAACGGTGTCGGCCAGCTTTTTGAGCAGCACGCGACCCTCGTCATCCATATAGGCTTGGCAAGCGACACTCGGTTTCCATTTGGCGGTATAGCTTTGGTTGCGCTCAGTTTTGAGGTCAATGCTCACTTCATAAAAAGGTTGCGTGATAAATTTTTCAATCTCAATATCGCGCTGCACCACCAAGCCCAGTATGGGGGTTTGTACGCGACCCACAGAGAGCACGCCATGATAGCCGGATGCTTGCCCCTGCAAGGTGCATAAGCGCGTCATATTGATGCCGTACAACCAGTCCGCACGAGCTCTTGCTAAAGCCGATGTCGCCAGAGGGATAAAGTCTGTATTGGGTCGCATATGCTTGAGTGAGCGGGTAATAGCATCGGGGTTCATATCGCTGATTAAGCAACGCTGCGCTGCATCGCGTTTGCTTTTTGTGGCACCAGAATAATTGATGATCTCATCGACAATCATTTGGCCAGCACGGTCCGGATCGCCCATATTCACCAACACATCGGCCTGCTTGATGAGTTTTTTAACCACGTTGAGTTGTTTGCGCGTCGCCGGTTTGACGCTGTGCTGCCATGTGTTGGGCACAATGGGTAGGTGCTCTTTGCGCCACTTTTTATAGTCGGGGTTGTAGGTTTCAGGCTCAGCCTGTTCCAGCAAGTGACCAATGCACCAGGTCACTACGTCACCGTTGGCAACTTTAATAAAACCATCACCGCTTTGGTGAGGCTTGGGTAGCACTGCAGCAACAGCGCGGCCCACACTGGGCTTTTCAGCGATATACAAAATCACGTGCTTTTCTCATCTATGCAATGGTTAGGCTGTACCTGGTCTTGAATATAAAGCATAGCAGCTAAGGCTGTATAAAAAAACAGTAGTAAAGCTGGCGCGTGAAAATCATGACTGATAAGTATGATGAGGGATGAGTCGTGGTGAGTTGCAGCCTTATCGTGAGACGACTTGGGGTGGCTGCATGAGGGCTGTAACGCTGAGCTGCCAGAGCAGCTCAGTTGACTCAGGTTGTATTGTAACTAGTCTTGAGTCTTATCGCTGGATGGTAGTTGCAGTGCTTGCAGCTTAGACTCTAAAAAATCATCGTAACCTTGTTGTACTAGGGCAAAGGTTTTGCCGATTTCAGTGGCGATGGTGCCGCCATCTTCGAGGACGCCTAAGCCCTTTAGAATGCTCGCAGCTTCGTTATAGCCTTTCTCAAAGCCACCACGAATAATATCAACAAAATCCCGAGCGACATCTTCAGGTGGCTTATTAGGGTGCTGGCGTGCATAACCATCAAAAAATGCCGTAGACATCGACACAATGCGATCTGCAGTGGCTTCGGGGCTGTTGTCTTGCTGCATAGCCGCTTGTAGAGCGTTGGGACCCAATTCAGGCGCGAGCTGCTCATTAATATTGTCGATGGCGGTGCGGTACAACAAGGCCATCGAGTTGTTGCCTGAGCTGATCGAAACATCCAGTGAAGCTTGTAAGATGTGTGCATTGAGCTGGTTTTTTTGCCCTTGTGGACTGTGAGTCACAGCATCCTGAGCTTTGCTTAAGCCAGTCGCATGTGCTGTGGCCTTGTCGTGGGGCTTGGATGATGCGGCCGTTGTGTCAGACTGCACTGGGCGCGATACAGGTGAAATCATGGCGTGACTCCTTAGGTAAAACGGGTTCTATGATAGAGATGAACCGTACTTACATTCTATATCGGCCGTTATAGCTTGGGCTAAAGGTGAGTTGATTATATAAGTAGAAGGGCGTTGATACGCGAAGGAGGGCATGCGCTTGAATTGACTTGCAGTGGTCGGCACTTAAACAGTAGGCGAAAAAAAACCCCTGATTAATCAGAGGTTTAGATTCGGAATTTGGCGGTGAAGGAGAGATTCGAACTCTCGACACGATTTCTCGTATACTCGCTTTCCAGGCGAGCTCCTTCAGCCACTCGGACACTTCACCGCAATACTTAAAGATGCTTGCACATCTCCAAGGCGCGCTAATATAGCGGAATGGATTGATTAAGGCAAATATTCATTTTAAACCGCTGAGTGCTTTACAATATGGCCTGATAAAAACCTCTTTAGTGATAATTCAATACAAGGCCAGAGCATGCGCGTGACATGGGATATTTTTTGCCGAGTGATTGATAACTTTGGCGATATTGGTGTGACTTGGCGCTTAGCCCAGCAGCTGCATCAAGAGCATCAGTGTGCAGTGCGCTTATGGGTGGATGACTTATCATCCTTCCATGCCATTTGCCCAGCGGTGGATGTGAGTGCTGAGCGCCAGTGTGTAACAGGCATCGAGGTCTATAGATGGTGTGATCAAACTGTAGCTCAGCGTGCACAAGAGAGTGCTGATGTGGTGATTGAGGCGTTTGCTTGCCAGTTACCAGAAGATTATATTGCCTTGATGCGCAAAAAGCAGAAGGTCTTGTGGTTGAACCTTGAGTACCTCACCGCCGAAGCTTGGGCAGCGCAATGCCATGCTTTACCTTCTATGCAAGGCGCTGGTTTGCAAAAATATTTCTTTTTCCCAGGTTTTACCGATACAACAGGCGGTTTATTGCGCGAAGCTGACTTGCTGGCGCGCCGTGATGCTTTCCTTGCATCCGCGGAGCAGCGCAGGGCATTTTTGGCTGGTTTTGGCGTTCAACCTCTGGCGCATGAGCGCTTAATCAGTTTGTTTGCTTATGCTAATGCGGCTTTACCCAGCTTCTTAACGGCGTTAAGTCAAGATACAAGCGCTAACCGGCTGCTGGTCTTACCGGGTGTGATGCAAGAGGCGGTGGCGCGTTGGTTTGCCACAGATACGCTGCAAATAGGCTGTGAATACCAACGCGGCAATCTAACAGTGCACGTTTTACCTTATATTCCACAGGCGCAGTTTGATACTTTACTGTGGTGTTGTGATGTCAATTGTGTGCGCGGCGAGGACTCGTTTGTGCGAGCGCAGTGGGCGGCTAAACCTTTTTTATGGCACATTTATCCGCAACACGATGATGCGCATTTAGTTAAGCTTGAGGCATTTTTAGCGCTATATCGCCACGCTTTAGCCGATGATGCACAACAGGCTTTAAATGGCGTGTGGCAGGCTTGGAATCAGGGGGGTGATATAAGTCGGGCTTGGCCTGCTTTTATGGCACATGAGCAAACACTGCAAAGTCACGCATCATGCTGGTCTGCGCAACAAAATAAACATGCAGATCTTGCAACAAATTTAGTGCATTTTTACCACGATTGGCTATGATGCAGGCCTAAATTTTTATTCACATCCCTTATGGATTTACAGCATGAAAACTGCACAAGAATTTCGCGCCGGCCAAGTGGCTAATATTGATGGCTCACCTTGGGTGATTCAGAAAACTGAGTTCAATAAATCAGGGCGCAACGCTGCTGTTGTAAAAATGAAGCTGAAAAATCTTTTGAACGGTACAGCCGCTGAAACTGTATTTCGTGCAGACGATAAATTTGAGCCGGTTATTTTAGATCGCAAAGATGTGACTTACTCCTACTTTGCTGATCCGCTGTATGTCTTTATGGATGCTGAATACAATCAGTACGAAGTTGAGAAGTCGGATGTGGAAGGTGTTCTGCCTTACATCGAAGATGGCATGACCGATGAGTGTGCTGCCGTTTTTTATGATGAAAAAGTGATCTCCATTGAGCTGCCCACCACGATTGTGCGTGAAATCATTTACACTGAGCCTTCAGTGCGTGGTGATACCTCAGGCAAAGTGATGAAAACTGCACGCTTAAGTACAGGTCACGAGCTGCAAGTTTCATCCTTTTGTGAAATCGGTGATTCAATTGAAATTGATACCCGTACCGGCGAGTATAAATCACGCGTTAAAGCTTAAACTTTAATAGGTGACTAAAGCCCAGCCCATGCTGGGCTTTTTGCTTTCAGGCACCTGCAGTGTAGGCTGGCGGCATATAAAGAGGCGGCATAGCTATGATGATGCTGTGGTTGAGTTTGGGTGGGGGTATGTCATTGACGGCATACTTAGTCTATCGCTCGTGGCAAGCGCGTAAGGAATATGCAGTGTTAGTTGAGTCACAGATTGAAAGAACAGTGATCGCTGAAGAGACCGACGAGTTTGGTGTGATTCGGGTGATTGAAATCGGTGCGTATCGCTACTTAGAGTTTGGCGACAGCTTTGAGCAAAGCTGTGTCTTGTATGACAACCCCTTGTACTTAAAGTACGACTATACGCGGGCGATGCTGTTAGCCAGTTTGTGCCATGAGCATCCAGAAACAGCCTTGTTCTTAGGTTTGGGTGCAGGCAGTTTAACCGAAGTTTGTTTAGCTATCTTGCCTTTAGAAGATGTTGAAGTGCTTGAATTGCGTGCGCCTTTACCGCGTATGGCAATGGAGCATATGGCAATGACCGATGATCCGCGCTTGACCATCCGTATTGGTGATGCACTGGAGTTGATTGAAACGGCGGAAACGGCTGACTTGATCTACTTGGATATGTACACCGATCTAGGCCCCTCTGCAGGGCACTTGGCGTGGGGGTTTTTAACTCAATGTCAAAACAAACTGAACCCTGGCGGTTGGCTGATTATCAATCAGTGGGCTACGTTAGATGGCAGTCCCTTGGGAGCGGCTTTTTTGCGGGGATTGTTTTATCGACACTATTGGGAAATCCCTGTCAAAGAGGGCAATGTGATTATTCTTGTGCCTTACAGTTTTGAGCAAACACCTTCACTGGCTTTAATGCGCCAGCAGGCTGAACGTATTGCCGAACAGTTAGGTTATGACATCAGTTATTTAATTGATGCGATACGCCCGGCCAGTTAGTTCAATGCCCACTGATGATCAGAGTGTCAGCGGGCATTGATGTGTTTGACTGAGCCCAATAGGTTTACAGCGGAATGGTTTTATCCACTTCGATGGCGGCATCTAAGGCTTCGAGTAAATCTTTACGCACTTTGAGCTTGGTCTTAGCATGGGCATTCATATTGATTTTTTTCATCTGCGTGGCCATGGCTTGAGCGGTGTCCAGCAGTTGCTCTGCAGGTACGACGCGATCTAAAAAGCCTGCGCCAATCGCCTCTTCAGGGCTGAACAATTCACCATTGATCACCGAGCGCTGGAATGCGGGTTTAGTCAGCCGGTCTTTGGCCAGCTCAATACCTGCGTAATGCATGGTCATGCCGATCAGCACTTCATTGAGACCAATATTAAATGCACCTGCTGTACCAATGCGGTAATCCGCCGCTAATAACAAGAACGCCCCCTTAGCAATCGCATGACCTGGGCAGGCCACAATGATGGGGTAGGGGTGTGCTAACATACGGCGCGTTAATGTTGAGCCTAGAGCCACCAGATTAAAGGCGTTATCGAGGCTGGATGTCATAACTTTTAAATCATAGCCACCGGATAAAATTCCAGGCTGCCCCGTGATGATGACAATAGCGCGATCCTGCTCGGCTTGATCAAGGCATTGGTTGAATGCAGCAATCATATCGGGTGATAACGCATTAACTTTGCCGTTATTTAAGGTTAAGGTAGCCACACCTTCGTTGCAGCTGTAGTGAATCAGTTCGCTCATAGCTTAGAATCCGTTTTATTGTTGGTGACAGGCACACTACCCAGCTCTGAATCAGAGGTAAAGCACAAAGACTGACCTGTGAGTCGACTTTGCATAAAATGGTGAGAGAAACTGCACGTATTCAGGTTGAGCGCCACCCAGGTTGGCACACAGCCATATCAATCAAAGGTAAAGTACAGGTGACAGACATGCTTATACAAGTGGATGCGGAGTTGGATGCTAGCGGCCTTTTTTGCCCTGAGCCGGTGATGATGCTACACACCAAAGTGCGCGAGTTAAGTGCTGGCGCGGTCCTTAAAGTCATCGCCACAGACCCATCAACACAGCGTGATATACCGAAGTTTTGTATGTTTTTAGAACATCAATTACTCGATAGCAGCGAAGAAGCTGGAACCTATGTGTATTGGATTCGTAAAAAACTTTAATCGGCACTGTCGGTCTTACACCACTCATTTAACGCAGTTATAGCGGGGATTCTATGGAGCAGTTTCGCAATATTGGCATTATCGGACGCATGGGCAGTGCACGCGTTTTAGAAACGATTCGTCGCCTGAAGCGGTATCTGATTGGTCGGCATTTGCATGTCATCTTAGAAGAGACCATTGCAGAAATGTTGCCGGGCCATAATTTGCAAACCAGCTCGCGTAAGTTACTTGGCGAAGTCTGTGATTTAGTAATTGTGGTGGGCGGTGATGGCTCGATGTTGGGTGCTGCGCGTGCCCTAGCCCAGCATGGTGTGCCAGTGCTGGGTATTAACCGCGGCAGCTTAGGCTTCTTAACGGATATTTTACCTGAGCAGCTTGAGTCGCAAATCTCTGAAGTATTGGCGGGTCACTATACGGTTGAGCAACGCTTTTTGTTGGAAACCGAAGTGCGCCGCAATGGAGTGCCTATCGGTCAAGGTGATGCCCTGAATGATGTTGTACTGCATCCGGGTAAGTCGACGCGCATGATTGAGTTTGAGCTATTTATTGATGGCCAGTTTGTTTACAGCTTAAAAGCTGACGGTTTAATCATTGCCACGCCGACGGGCTCCACTGCGTATGCCTTGTCAGCAGGTGGACCGATTATGCACCCGCGCTTAGATGCCATTGTGATTGTGCCGATGTACCCGCATACGTTATCGAGTCGTCCGATCGTGGTGGATGCCGACAGTGAGCTTAAAGTTGTGGTGTCAGAGGATATGACGATTTATCCTTTGGTGTCCTGTGATGGGCAAAACCATGTGACCTGTGCGCCGGGTGACACCTTGCATATTCAGCGCAAACCGCAAAAGTTGCGCTTGCTGCACCCGCTGGATCACAATTTTTATACAGTATGCCGTGACAAGCTGGGCTGGGGGAGCCGCTTGGGGCAGGATAACAAATAATGTGGCTGGATCCTTCGCGCAATTATGACCTGATTGGCGACGTACACGGGTGTGCACGGGCTCTTGAGCGATTGCTGGCGCTATTGGGCTACAGTAAGCGCGCCGGTGTCTGGCAGCATCCCGAGCGCCAAGCCGTGTTCTTGGGTGACTTGATTGACCGCGGCCCACAGATCCGAGAAACCTTGTTGATTGTGCATGCCATGGTTGATGCAGGTTTTGCGCACTGCATTATGGGTAATCATGAGTATTATGCTTTGGCTTGGGACACCCCAGTACAACAGGCTGGAGAACAGACCCATGTGCGAGCGCATAATAAACGCCATGCGCGCCTACAGCGTGAAACCCACGAGCAGTTTGCCGAGCACCCCTATGATTGGCAGGACTTTAATCAGTGGTTTTTAGACTTACCCTTATTTATTGATGCGCAGCGTTTTCGTGCTGTGCATGCCTGCTGGGATGATCGTTTAATCAATACTGTACGCACGCGCTTTCCTGATGGACGCATTGATCGGCAGTTTGTTGAGCAGTCAGCTATCAGCGGCAGTTTAGCCGACCAGACGTTTAATCGTTTATTGCGTGGGGTGAACTTGCCCTTACCTTATGGCATGTCGCAATTGAGCCAAGACGGTTATCGTCGCTCATCCTTTCGCACAAAATTTTGGCATCAAGGCCAAGCGTCACTGACCTATGGGGATGTGGTGTTTCAGCCTGATGCATTACCTGAGCATATTGCGCAAAAACCACTACCGGCTCAGTATTTGCGTCATATCAATGCCTACGATGATGAGCAGCCCATGTTGTTTGTCGGGCACTACTGGCGACAAGGCTTGCCCAGCTTGATTCGACCTAATTTAGCCTGTCTGGATTACAGTGCCGTCAATGGCGGTAAACTGGTGGCTTATCGCTTAGGTCAAGAACACCACCTATTACCCAATAATTTTGTTTGGGTTGATACCCATGAGTAAGGAAAAAAGATGACCTGGACGAGCGCCTTACGTGCACCGCTTGAGACTGATTTGAGTGTTTTTGTGCATGAGTTGATGCAATTGCGTATTGGTCATCGAGTGACTGAGGACAGTGGCGAGCAGGTGCTGTGGGTGGCCAATGAGCTTGACGCTGATCAGGTGCGTCAGTTGTACAGATTGTTTGAGCAGGGGCAGCTCCAACTTTCACAGCGTTCAGATATGCCACGGCCATCAGCTCGAGGCCAATCCGGCGCAGGCTTTGTTGATCAATTGCGCCACAGCCCAATGACTGCTGCAGTATTGATTGCGTGCTTATTGGTGGCGCTGATCACTCAGTTAGGCGGTGATTTAGACACTGTGCGATGGTTTACTTTTAATGATTTTAAAATTGAGGGCGACTATGTGTATTTTGCGCCATTGGAGTACGCGTTAGAGCGTGGACAATGGTGGCGCTTATGGTCGCCGATGCTATTGCATTTTGGGTTTTTGCATTTGGCGATGAATATGCTCTGGTACTGGGAGATTGGGCGCAGAATTGAGGCGCACCAAGGTGCAGTCTTTTTACTCTTACTCACCTTAGTCTCGGCTGTGGTATCCAATGTCAGTCAGTTTGCCTTTTCTGATGCCGCTTTATTTGGTGGATTGTCCGGCGTGTTGTACGCGGTACTGGGGCATTGCTGGATTTATCAGCGTATTTATCCGCAAGCGCACTACGCTTTGCCTAATGGTGTGGTGGCTATGATGCTGATTTGGCTACTGTTATGCTTGTCAGGTGTGGTGACGGCTCTGGGTTTTGGGCAAATTGCCAATGCTGCGCATGTCAGTGGTTTGTTGTTGGGATGTGTCAGTGGAGCTGTGTTTGCCGTGCTGGCGCGTCGTCGTATTGTGTGACGCTGATATAGCGCAAGCCTACTTAAGGTTTTGAGTTGCCTTGAGTCTGTGGATGCGCTGGATATACGCACTACTACGCTATGCAGTGTGATAGGGCATATGATTGAATTTGAGTGCTGCGTCTGCCTTAAAGTGGATCGTCAGCTGTATGACTGAATGAGTATCGATAGGAATCATCCATGAAAAATTTTACTGATTTAATTCAAAGTATCACGCCAGAAACTTACAAAACCTTAAAGTTGGCCATGGAAATTGGCCGCTGGGGTGATGGCACTCAGCTCACTCAAGAACAAAAAGAGCTGACCATGCAAGCGATGATTATGTGGGAAATGACACACTTACCTGAAGAAGAGCGTACCGGTTATTTAGGTGGCCAAGAATGCGCTAAACAAACTCAGAAAAGGTTAACAGAGGAGCAGGCTGCTTTATTTGCACCTGCAGCAGGGACAGTGCACTAATGATGGAAATAGGTCGTGGCGCCATCAGTAAAATGCAGATTGCCTTGGATGAGCCTGCACAATACAGTTTGCGCTTAGAAGGTGAGCAGCATGCGCTCAACCCTTTAATTGGGCAGCAGATTCGTCTTGAGTTTTTAGGGGCTATCCATTGTACGCATTGCCAGCGCCCGACTAAAAAAAGCTTTGCACAAGGCTATTGCTGGCCGTGCTTCTCTAAGTTGCCGCAATGCGACACCTGCATGATGAGTCCAGAGAAGTGTCATTATGATGCCGGTACCTGCCGTGACCCTGAGTGGGCGCAAGACTTCTGTATGACCGACCACTTTGTCTATCTGGCCAACTCCACCGGCGTTAAGGTGGGTATCACGCGCGGTACACAATTGCCCACGCGTTGGTTGGATCAGGGCGCTATTCAAGCCGTACCTATTTTTCGCGTGGCCACCCGTCAGCAGTCGGGTTTTGTGGAAGATGTGTTGCGCAGTCAAGTGGCTGATCGTACCAATTGGCGCACCTTGCTCAAAGGCGATGTCGAACCGATTGATTTAATTGCCATACGCGAGCAGTTAATGGACAGTTGCGAGCAACCCCTGCTAGAGCTGCAGCAACGCTTTGGCTTACAAGCAATTCAACCCATTAACGATGTGGATGTATTGGATATTGCTTACCCGGTGCAAGCGTACCCGACCAAGATCAAGAGTTTTAATTTGGATAAGGACCCTGTCGCTGAAGGGACCTTAATCGGAATTAAAGGCCAGTATCTTCTGTTTGATACGGGTGTGATTAATATTCGCAAATACACTTCTTATCAGTTGGCTGTGAGTACCCGCAACAGCGCGGTGTTAGTTGTAACTTTTTAATGTCAGAGTGATTTTTAATCGAGGTTTTTATCATGCGTACCGAACAACCTAAAATGATCGCACTCAGCGATTACCGTTTACCCGATTACTTGATTGATGAGACACATCTGACATTTGAGTTATTCGAAGACCATGCCTTGGTGCATACGCGTCTACTGATGCAGCGCAACCCTGCCTTAGATCAGCAACTGCCCGCCTTAGTCTTGGATGGTCAGCAGTTGGAATTGCTGGCGCTGGCGCTTGATGGTCAGCCCTTAGCCGATACACAGTACCAAGTGACTGAGACCCAGTTGCAGTTGCAACCCACGCAGAGTCATTTTGAGCTCAGTAGCACGGTACGTATTGAGCCGCAAAACAATACTGCGCTGGAAGGCTTATACAAGTCTTCAGGTATGTTTTGCACGCAATGTGAAGCAGAGGGTTTTCGTAAGATCACCTACTACTTAGATCGCCCAGATGTGATGAGTCGCTTTACCACGAC
>JAAZJF010000068.1 GCA_012800475.1 Gammaproteobacteria bacterium | reverse complement strand
GCATCCGGATCGGTGATATCTAAAGCAAATATTCCCGTACCTGCCCTCCCCGCACTGGCAACCACAATCGTGCGCCAACGCTGCCCGTCATACACATCCGCCACTACCGGCAGACTAGTTTGCTGGGCGCTGGGTTGATAGCTGGCGTGTGTGCTGTGGCGTAAATGGCTAAACACTGCGCTGGGCACAAAGACAAAGGTTTCACGGCCACTCTGCGCATCAAAGGCATGCAACCAACCTTGCGGACTGCTGACATACAACTGCGCACGACGCTGCGTCATAGCACTAAGAAAGGATGTGTACGTTGTAGTATTCTCTAAACGATTAGCCATACCCGCTAAGTAACGCGCGCCACTGACCCGCACGGCTTGCGCTGCTGTGATGGCATCTAAAACTGAAGTACGCTGGCGCAAAATGCCTTCCAGTGCAGGTGAGCCACGTAAATATTCGAGACGTTGTTGCCAGCTGACTTCAGGCGCATCCAGCCCAAACGGATCGGTTAAATGCTCAGCTAAGCTGCCGACATTCTCAGGTGAGCCGGCATGGGCTTGGCTAAAATATTGAAGTTGTGCGTGTTCAGGTGCCGCCATAAAGATCTGGCGCTGGGTATAGGGCGGCGCGTAGAGCGTGGGGAGATAAGGCTGCGCAACACTGAAGCAGCTTATACAAGCAGCCACCAATATCACCAGAGCGCGCACCACTGAATGTAGTCTGCCCATCACTTACTCCTACTCGTTCAGCCCAAGCTGAACCACTGCTACAGTTGATTGCGCAGCGATTCGATCATTGGCCTGCGCGGTAACCAAATAATAAAACGTGCCGCGTCCTTCCAGCGCTGCACCGTACTCTGGGTTATCCACCTGTTGTGATCGCTGAATCGTTAGTAAATAAGTATTCCAATAGGCCTGCTGATCTTGTTGCGCGACCACATAATGCGCTGGCTGCGGATCCAGGCCGCGATACGGCATCCACGCCACACTATTTTGTGCGCCAGCGTTGTCTGTCGCCTTGCCACTGCGTGCAGCATACAATTGGGTGTACGCCGTATTGCGCTGAAAAAACTGCAAGGGATCGCGAAAAAAAGCCTGTAATTGCGCACTATCCAGCTCAGCCAATAAGCAGGGGCGATGTGCGCCATCCAGATCCAGGGTATTGGCTTTAATGCAATTGCGCGCAACGTCTGCTTCCAGTTTGTCGCGCAGGTGCTGTGAACCATATAAACGCACTTCACCCTCACGCAATGCGGCATCAAGCAGATAAGTTAAATGGGTGTGATTGGCGTGTGCATGGGTGACGCGCGTCTCTAACGTCACGCCATGCATGCTATTGACGGCCAATAAGGTCAGCGCCAACAACATCACTAAAGTCATGATTAATACAACGCCACGCTGTTGCGCTGGGTAGGTCATCGTCATGGCAGCATATTCCTTAGTGCTTGAGTGCCGGTGGACACCTGATAAATACGGCGCTGATCCTGCGCTGCTAAACGTGCTTGCACACTTGAATTGGCATAGGTAAGCCACTGGGCATACACCTGCGATTCACCATCACGCTGATAGGGGCGACTGGCCACCAGCACCGCATAACGCACAGCGCGCACAGGTCCATCGGCATCCGTCCAGTGCTGCGCAGGCTTAAAGGGTGTGCTGGCGCTGAGTTTTTTGTGCTGCGCATCACCGGCACCAAACTCAACGCGCAGATCAGCGATCCCCGTGAGCAACTCAACCGGGCCGCGCTGCGTGATACAACTGAGACTGCCATGCTGCGCATCCGCACTGTGCGGGGTAAAAACCAGTGCGATATACACCGTATCGCTCAGCGCAGCGGGAGTGAAAGCTCGGTTGTGTGATAAAGAAACCTCACTGCCATCGCACAAGGTCTCTTGGTCATGTGCGGGCTGATAACGCAAACACACACCCGTTTGCCCAGCATCACCCTGCTGTTTGAGCCGAGTGACGGCATGGCCTTGGGCAAAAGGCGCGCAATACTGAGTTAAGGCCGCAACGGATGCGAAGGCCTCAGCCATCGACTGACGTGGATCGCGGCGGTAGCCGGCTTTAGCCAAAATTTCATCGAGCACAATCACCGCAAAACGACTGTTTTCTAAGTTCATGGCCTGACTTTGCTGAAACACATAGGTGCGCTTATGGTCGATATACACCTGAGTTAAGCCAATGATTAAAACGCTACTTATCGCCATCGCAATCAGCAGTTCAACCATAGATAAGCCCCGTTGCTGCGCAGCAATCGTTTTCATAACTCACCCCGAGTGCGATAGATGCAGACATCCTCTTGCGGCCCATCAACACATGCGCCAGGTGCTCCGCGCCAAGCTAGTTGCACTTCTATACTGCCACCTTGATAGCCCGCACCCGCGCACTGCCCTGCACTAAAACTGGGGCAGACTTTTAACTGACTTTGAATCGCCTCAGCGCCACTGTCAGGCAGCTGCATCTCCAGCGTTTTTAACCAGCAATGGCCTTGTTCAACGACATTTTGTGGCGCACCTGCAGTGGGGCAACGCTGGGCATTGAGCTTTAATGTGCCGTCACCGTTGTATAGGCTGCTCGAGGATTTAAGGCCCGTGTACATCGGTGTTTGCGGCGGTTGCTGCGCAAAGAACTCCCCGCGATGCGCACGCATGATCTCCAATAAATCATTGGCTAAATGAATGGCACTATTGCGATGCACTGCATCTTGAGTGTATTGAATACTTTTACTTTGCAGCGCCAACATGCCCAGCACCCCAAGCGTGATCAGCACCAAAGTAATCAACACTTCAATCAGACTAAAACCTTGGTTGTAACTCAAGCTTTGCTTCTGTTGCATATCCAGCCCATCCTTGGCGGCGCAGCATTTAACAATCAGCTATAAAACATCTGTGTCTTATGCAGCCAGAAAATATCTGCGCATCACGATCTGTGTCTGCTTGGCGCTTGCAGTGCGCCGATCACGGCTCATATATCCACTCTCTATAACGCAGCATAGATGCTAAATCGAAAAAGCGACGCTGAACTTTAAAAATTGTGACATATCGCACAATTACACCAACCATCACACTGGGCAAACCTTTATCTCAGCGACACCGCCGCCCACCCACACCTATAAAAAACATCTGTACAGTGCGCGGTGTTAAAGTAACGATACATTTCTTTTTAAACGTATTTACCACACTAGCAACGCTTGTTAATGTGGCGCGTTTGAGTGACAACGCTTGTGTGCGAACTCAACCACGCTTGAGTGACAAACAAGCCGCCCAACAGCTG
>JAAZJF010000067.1 GCA_012800475.1 Gammaproteobacteria bacterium | reverse complement strand
TTGTTGATATAAATCGGTCATGTGACTGGGCCTTCAATATAAAGAGTGTGTGGGCGCAAGGTTGAGGCCGCTGCGCTGAATCAGAGGTAGCAGACTACCTAAGAAGTGAATTGTTTTGTAGGTTTGGATCTAAATGACGCTATGGTTTAGCGGGCGTGTAGGCTGGTTAGGGCCTGCTTAAGGCATGGCTACTGGATTGGTGTTGATTGTCGCCAAGAACCGGTATCGTCCAGCACCGAGAGTGGTTAAGATGCGTGCCGTTCATAGGCTGTGAGTGGGTGCAACCCTAGATATTGAATACATTGAGGAGCGCTAGAGTATGAGTGGTTTAACCGAAGAAACAGTCAGCTGCCCTTACTGCGGTGAGCTGCTAGAAGTGCTACTGGATCCTGAAGAAGCAGGGCAAAGCTATATTGAAGATTGTCAGGTGTGCTGCAAGCCCATCACTTTTACCGTGCATGAAGATGCCATGGGTCACCTGTCGGTGTCAGTACGCGATGAAAACGAGGCCTATTAAGGCTCTGCACTGCTGGCATGACGTGTCATAAAAAAGCCTATAACAACGCAAGGTGCTGCCATGAGTGATGAGAAGATTATTTTAGCTGTGCGCAATTGGGTGGAAAACTTAGTGGTGGGGCTCAATTTATGTCCTTTTGCTAAGCGCGAATTGGTTAAAAACCGTGTGCGCTTTGTCACTACAACGGCGAATAATGAAGAGCAATTGGTGCTGGCGCTGCAAGCCGAATTGACTTTGCTCAATAACGATCCAAGTATTGAAACCACTGTGTTAATCCATCCTGAAGTTCTACAGGATTTTTACGATTACAATGATTTTTTAGATGTGGCGGATGCTGTATTAGTCGAGATGGAGCTGGATGGTGTCTATCAAATCGCCAGCTTTCATCCTGATTATCAGTTTGGTGGCACGCAGGCTGATGACGCAGAAAACTATACGAATCGCTCGCCTTATCCTGTTTTGCACCTGCTGCGTGAAGACAGTCTTGAGCAGGTCATCGCCGATTATCCGGATGTGGACGATATCCCAGAGCGCAATATCGCGCTGATGAATGAGCTAGGCACGCCTAAGTTGCAAGCGTTATTAGAAGCCTGTGCCAAGCCATAGTGTTGTGTGAGTGTTTCTGTGTTTAGGCTATAGCTTTAGGCTTTACAAAGGCGTTTGGCTGTACAGCTCAATGCCTTTGTAAACGTGCAGTTAAAAACGCTACAAACTTAACTGCCAGCCATCCACGGCACACCATTGATATGACTGCCGCCATCGGCAAATAGGGTGTTGCCTGTGAGATAACGGGCATCTTCACTGGCTAAAAAAGCCACAACACCGCCAATATCCGCTTCTGGATCTCCCATGCGTCCCATGGGGTTTAATTGCAGCAGTTGTGCAGCGTTTTCGGGCTGAGCTGCAGCGAATTGCTCATAGGCTTCAGTGCGCGCGGCGGGGCAAACAATGTTGCAGCAAATCTGATACTGCGCCCATTCGCGGGCGGCTGTACGTGTGAGTGTGCGCAGGGCTTCTTTGCTGGAGTTGTAGTCCACTGTATAGGGGTGTGCATTGACACCGTTGAGCGAAGCAAGATTGATAATGCGCCCCCAGTTTTGTTCGCGCATCAGTGGAAATACGGCTTGCATCGACCACACTGCAGCCATATAACCCATGCGAAAAGCATGCTCAAAATCTTCATCGGTTTTACCTTCCAATGGTGCAAATGAATTGCCACCGCGGCGCCGTCCCCAAGCGTTATTGACGAGAATATCCACCGAGCCAAACGTGTGCTGCGCGGCAGCTACCATCGCGTTGATTTGCTCTTTATCACACACGTCCACTGAGTAGGCTAAGACGGGGGTCGCAAAATCTTCGTGTATGCCTTGTGCAACCGCTTGGCTGGATTGCGTATTGATATCTGCCACCAATACGGCAGCACCTTCTGCAGCGAGTCGTCGTGCAATGCCTTGGCCGATACCTGAGCCTGCACCTGTGACTATTGCGACGCGGTTTTTGAGCTTGTGCATCTGTGTTCCTTATTGTTATGAAGTTGGTATGCAGTCATCGAGTGCTGCGCTGCATTAAGATAATCAGTCTGCTAAAAAAAGCATACCTTTAATCGTGCGATGCACTCTAAAGCTGCAACGCCAGCCTGTGTTCTGCTAACTTAAGTGAACTCATTCTTTGAAAGGAGCAGGCCATGACAACAACAATACACTCCGAGCAGCTGGCTCAGTGGTTGATCGCACAATCCCCCGATGCAGTGACTTATTCCGATAAGCTGGGTCTGATTGAATTATGGAATGCCAGTGCTGAACAGATGTTTGGCTTCTCAGCTGAGCAAGCGCTAGGGCAGAGTTTGGATATTATTATTCCGGAAAAACTCCGCGCAGCGCATTGGCGCGGTTTTGATGCAGCGATTGCTGCAGGACTGACGAAGTACAGCGGCAAACCCATGGCCACCAAAGCAGTGCATGGCGCTGGTCATTAGTTTTATGTTGAAATGAGTTTTGCGCTGATCGTCAATACTGAGCACGAGGTTGTGGGTACAGTGGCTTTTGCGCGAGATATTACTGAGCGTTATGAAAAAGAGCGCGCCAGTCGCGCCCGGTTGCGTGAGTTAGAGGCGAGGTAAGCAAACTGCCGTCTCAGAGTGTATTTTTACAGTTATTTTCAGTGTTTCCAATGAGGTTGCAACAATGGTCGCCGTCACAGCAACACCCTATGTCACTGCAGTACAGGTCTCAGACAGCCATTTGTTTGCCAGTACACAAACCTGTTTATTAGGGATGCCCACCCAGCACAGCTTAGAGCATGTGCTGGAGTGCATTCGTACTGAGCAACCCAACATTGATATGGTGCTGTGTACGGGGGATATTTCACAAGATGCATCGGCGGCGGCCTATCAGCGTTTTGCGCAGCAGGTCGCCACTTTAGGTGCACCGATGCGTTGGTTTGCGGGTAATCATGATGAGCGCTTAGCGTTGCAGAACGCCTGTGCGGGTACGGACCGCTTGCAGCCTGTCACCGATTTAGGTGCATGGCGTATTGTGATGCTCGACTCGTCTGTGGCCGGCCAAGTGCATGGCAAGTTGGCAGCAGATCAGTTGCATGTTTTAGAGCAGGCACTGCGTAGTGCGGGTGAACGTCATGTTTTAGTGGCTTTACATCATCATCCCGTACCTGTGGGCAGCCGTTGGATTGATCAAATTGGCTTGCATGATGCGCACGATTTACACGCATTGATTCAGCGTTATAGCGCCGTGAAGGCTGTGGTGTGGGGGCATGTGCATCAAGAGTTTGATGTGCAAAAAGATGGTGTACGCTGGTTGGCTGCGCCGTCAACTTGCATCCAGTTCACACCCAAGAGTGATGATTTTGCCGTGGAAGACCAAGCGCCTGGCTATCGCTGGTTGCGTTTATATGATGATGGGCAATTGGAAACGGGAGTCTCGCGGGTTGAGGGTGTGGAGTTTACCTTTGATATCCATAGCGGTGGTTATTGAGCCTAAGCAGGCTACGCGTTTAAGCATAGCCTGTGCCACAGGGCTGGATCGACTGCGCAGGCTGTGCTGCATAATGGTATTCTAGCCCTCTGTCTTAGCTGTGTAGTGATGTATGTGTAAAAGTCCGAGTGTGGTTTATATTCATGGTTTTAATAGCTCGCCCCAGTCCTTTAAAGCGCAACAATTGCGTGCGGCTTGGCGACAATTAGGGTTACCCGAACAGCATTTGCTGATCCCGGATTTACATCACCATCCCGAGCGTGCCATGGCACAGTTGCACGCGGCGATTGCCCAACTTGAGCAGCCGGTATTAATTGGCAGTTCATTGGGCGGCTATTACGCCACCTATTTAGCGCAGCAGCATCAATTAAAAGCATTATTGATTAACCCCGCAGTGCGTCCACACACTTTGTTTGCCAACTTTACCACTGAGCAAGAAAACCTCTACAGTGGTGAGCGTTGGTTGTTGACGCAAGCCCACGTACAGGCGCTTGCCGCACTGGAAGTCCCGCCGCCGGCAGATGCTGAGCGCTTTAGCGTATGGCTGCAAACGGGCGATGAAACACTAGACTACTGGTTGGCTGAACAGTACTATAGCGGCTGCTCTGTTGTGATTGAACAGGGCGGTGATCACGGCTTTCAGCGCTTTGCTGAACATTTCCCCGCATTATTTGCTTTTGTAGGTCTTGAGTCTTCAGCTCTACAAAAGCTCGATTTTTCTGCTTTTGAGTAACCACATTACCCATGACTAATTCAACCTATACCGCTGGTGCCATTGAGGTTCTATCTGGGTTAGATCCGGTGCGTAAGCGCCCAGGGATGTACACCGACACCACGCGCCCCAATCATCTAGCCCAAGAAGTGATTGATAACAGCGTCGATGAAGCGCTGGCTGGCCATGCACGTCATGTGCAGGTCATTTTACATGCTGATCAATCGCTGGAAGTGATTGATGATGGACGCGGCATGCCGGTGGATATTCACCCTGAAGAAGGTATCCCTGGGGTTGAACTGATTTTTACCCGCCTGCATGCGGGCGGTAAGTTCTCCAGTAAAAACTATGAGTTTTCTGGCGGCTTACATGGCGTTGGTATTTCTGTGGTGAATGCCTTGTCCACCTTAGTGGATGTGCGCGTGCGTCGTGGCGGTGAAGAACACCAAATGACGTTCCGTGATGGCTTTAAAGCCACCGATTTAGAAGTGATTGGCACTGTCGGTAAGCGCAATACCGGCACCAGCATTCGTTTTTGGCCCGACCCACAATATTTTGATACGGGTAAGTTTTCGGTCAGCCGCTTAAAGCATATTTTAAAAGCTAAAGCGGTGTTATGCCCGGGCTTAACGGTTAAGTTTGAAGATAAAAACAGCAAAGAGCTGATCACTTGGTTTTATGAAGATGGTTTGCGCTCCTACTTAACCGATGCCGTCTCTGAGTTTATTAGCCTGCCTGAAGAGCCGTTTTGTGGGCAATTTGCTGCCGAAACCGAGCGGGTGGACTGGGCGGTACTCTGGCTGCCAGAAGGCGGCGATTTGGTGCAAGAAAGCTATGTGAACTTGATCCCAACGGCGCAAGGCGGCACCCACGTCAATGGTTTTCGCCAAGGCTTGCTGGATGCGCTGCGTGAGTTTTGTGAGTTCCGCAATTTGCTCCCACGCGGGGTTAAGCTGGCGCCGGATGATATTTGGGAGCGCATCAGTTTTGTGCTGTCGATGAAGATGCAAGAGCCGCAGTTTTCTGGACAAACCAAAGAGCGTTTATCTTCACGTACAGCGGCAGGTTTTGTCGCGGGCGTGGTTAAAGATGCCTTTAGCTTATGGCTCAATGCCAACTCGGAGCTGGGTTTGGCGCTGGCGGAATTGGCCATTAGCCATGCCGGTCGACGTTTAAAAGCTGGGCGTAAAGTTGAGCGCAAACGTATTACTCAAGGTCCC
>JAAZJF010000066.1 GCA_012800475.1 Gammaproteobacteria bacterium | reverse complement strand
GTTCGATTTTAACTTTAATTGTTATCTCGGTTTACGACTTAACGCCAGTCACGCAGATTGCCGCGCTGAGTACTTTACTTGGCGGTGTGTTATTTGGCTTAGGTATTGTGATGGCATCGGGCTGTGAAACCGGCATGATGTATCGGTTGATGGAAGGGCAGTTGCTATTTTTACCGGTGTTTGCCGGCAATATTATTGGTGCAACTGTGCTGGCTTATGCTTGGGATCATTGGGGTATTTATAATGCTTTGGTTGCCAGTGGTGCAAAAATCAATCTATTGACGACCATCGGCCCTGTGGCTGCGATTGTGAGCACCTTGCTGATGCTGGCTGTGCTCTATGCGCTAACCCTCTACCGTGAAAAAACCTATCATCGTCAATTCGAATTAAACAAAGGCGTGAAATAAGATGCAAGTACCACACGAAGCTGACTTTACCCTCGATTTGCGCGGCGAATCCTGCCCTTATCCGGTGATCTATACCCTAGAAGCACTTGAGGGTATGAGTAAAGGCGAGCTGTTGCAGGTGATTACCGACTGTCCCGGCTCTTTTCGTAATGTGCCTGAAGAAGCCCTTGCGCACGGTTATACCTTTGCCCAAGCGCCGGTTAAAAACGGTCAGGAATATCTTTTTTATATTTATGCCTGAGGGCTGCAGCGCGCATTTTTATTGTTCAGCAAGACCGATGGATCAGGCAAAAGCTGTATTTTGGTTATGTTAAACTGCGCACACTTTTCTTCTGTCGCATAATACTGTGGTGCTGTTGATATGAATCCTTCTACCCTAATCGGTATCTTGGCCAGTGTGGTTTTGCTGGGCATGGTTATTTTTTATACTGCGGTTGATCCTTCGTTATTTTTAGATGTGCCCAGTATTTTAATTGTGTTGGTGGGGACTTTAGCGGCGACCTTTATCAGCTATCCATTAAAAGAAGTGGTGCGTATTTTTGGTTTGATTCTCACCGTGATGCGCAATGAGAAACTCTACACTCAGCATGATCTGGATGAGCTGATCGATATCTCGCGTTTGTGGCTCAGGGGTGATATTCGAGCGGTCGAGACCGCCTTGGAGCGTGTCTCCAATCCTTTTCTTAAAACCGGCGTGCAGCTGGTGATTGATCTGACGCCCGAGGAAGAAATCTTAGAGTTGTTGCATTGGCGTATTTCTAGAATGCGTGCCCGTGAACATGCTGAAGCTCAGTTGTTTCGAGTGATGGCCAGTTATGCGCCGGCTTTTGGCATGGTGGGGACTTTAGTGGGTTTAGTGAACCTGATGTTCTTGCTGGGCGATGGTGATATGGCCTTGATTGGTCAGCAGATGGCCTTTGCTTTAATGACCACGTTTTACGGTGTGCTGTTTTCTAATTTATTATTTAAACCGGTGGCCGTTAAGCTTGAGCGTCGTACTGAGCAGCGTTTAGTGCTGATGAATATGGTGTTGCAAGGTGTCTCGATGATGAGCCAAAAGCGCAGCA
Source organism: Gammaproteobacteria bacterium (assembly GCA_012800475.1). Classification (GTDB taxonomy): domain Bacteria; phylum Pseudomonadota; class Gammaproteobacteria; order Pseudomonadales; family Pseudomonadaceae; genus Denitrificimonas. The sequence goes on along the minus strand of JAAZJF010000066.1, from coordinate 3,152 downwards.
CGGCCATGATGCGTGAGACGTTAAACTCCTTTATGGTGAAGCATCAAGATGAGATTAATGATGGCAATAACCGCTAAGGTCAATAAGAGCATCATCGATGACTGAAGAACAGGATCCGCAAGTCGCTGAACTGCTCGAGAAAAATGAGCGTTTAGCCGCCCAATTAAAACTCGCGAAGATGCCCCACAGTGCCCGTCGTTCAGGGCAAGCTTGGCTGGCTTTTGACTCGAGCACTGCGCCTAAAGAGGAGGAAGAAACGTGGTTTGCCACCTACCTCGACCTGATGACTTTACTGTTAGTGATGCTGATTGTGATGTTGACTTTTTCAGGGCAAGGCCAGGGTATACCTGGGTTTGAGGTGGCAGCTTCGGCGATCAGTTCTGAGCACTCTGCTGAAGATTCACAGGCGGGTGACACCATCCTCGCTGAGGGTGCATTAAGCTCAGGTGCGTCGGAGCAGCCGATTACAGATGTGCAGGCTGAGCTGGCGGCTTTGGGTGTTGAGAGCGATCTTGAGCCTGAACAAACGCCGCAGAGCCTCAGTGATTTAGGCTATGACCAGTTGGGCGATGATATTGATGTGATTGTCAGCGCGGGCATGGTGAGTTTTAGAATTAAAAGTGAGATTTTATTTACTTCAGGCCAAGCGGATCTGGGGCTGGCTGGGGTTGATGTACTGAAAAAACTCGTCAATGTACTCAAACAAAATGAGTTTCAAATTGCTGTGGAAGGTCACACTGACTCAGTCCCCATTCGTGGTCGTTATCCATCGAACTGGGAGTTGTCAGGTTCACGGGCGGGCAGTGTGGTGCGTTACTTAGAAGCCAACGGTATTCAGAGCAGTCGTTTACGGGCGGTGGGTTTCGCGGATACGCAGCCTTTAACCTCGAATGCAACAGTAGCAGGGCGTGCGCAAAACCGCCGTGTTGAGCTGAAAATGGAGATTCCCAAGTAGCTCTGCAGTGAGTTGAAGACAGGGCTTTATCCGGCGCTTTAAAACTTGGAAACCCGACAGACTTGCTGCACTTTAGTATATATAAACCTTTTAACTGTCCCACAGATCATAGTATCGTACCTTGTAAAATGAAATGGGCTTTGCGCGTGAAGTTGCTGATCGAGTGATTTACATTCACGAGGGCTGCATTGTTGAGCAGGGCACGCCCGAGCAAGTGTTTGATCATGCACAAAATGAGCGTACACAAACATTCTTATCGCGGGTCTTATCTAATTAACCTAAACGGCTTGTAAACAACTGCGCCCTAATCTTTGAATTAAGAGTTGGGGCGCAGTTGTTTCGGGGTCACGGGTTGAAACTTATGAAAAGTCTAACGCGCGCTCACCCTGTTCATCACGGATGCTGGTGGGTAAACCCATGTGATTGAGCAGGTTTAAGAAGGGCTTTACCGGCAACTCTTCCACGTTGACCATTTTTTCAACATCCCACAGACCTTGAGCGACCAAGATCGCCGCAGCCACGGGCGGTACACCTGCAGTATAGGAAATACCTTGTGAGCCGACTTCGTTGTAGGCATCTTTGTGGTCAGCGACATTATAGATAAAGACTTCACGTTCTTGACCGTCTTTTTGTCCTTTGACCAAATCACCAATACAGGTTTTACCCGTGTAGTTGGGCGCTAAAGAGGTGGGGTTGGGCAGCACAGCTTTCACCAGCTTTAAGGGCACGACTTCTAAACCTTCAGCGGTGGTCACCGGCTGCTCAGACAATAAGCCTAAATTGTTGAGCACATTAAACACATTAATGTAATGCTCACCAAAACCCATCCAAAAGCGGATGTTAGGCACATTGAGGTTCTTAGACAGCGAGTGAATCTCATCATGACCAGTCAGGTAGCTGGTGAACTCACCCACCACTGGCAAATCATCAGTGCGCTTGATCTCGAACATTTTATTGCTGGTCCACTGGCTATTCTGCCAAGTCCAGACTTGACCTGTGAACTCACGAAAGTTAATTTCTGGGTCAAAGTTAGTAGCAAAATAATGGCCGTGGTTGCCGGCATTGATATCAATAATGTCGATGGAGTCGATGGTGTCGAAGTAATCTTCTTGCGCGAGTGCTGCATAGGCATTGACGACGCCTGGGTCAAAACCCACGCCTAAAATAGCGGTGATCTTTTTTTCTGCGCAAATGGCTTTGCGTTTCCATTCGTAGTTTTCATACCAAGGTGGGGCTTCGCAAATCTTCTCTGGATCTTCGTGAATCGCAGTATCTAGATAAGCCGCACCGGTTTCAATACAGGCGCTGAGCACCGCCATATTTAAGAAGGCTGAACCGACGTTAATGACGATCTGAGATTGAGTCTCGCGTATTAAAGCCGCTGTCGCCGCGACATCAAAAGCATCCAGCGCATAACACGCAATAGTACCTGGCTGCTTCATACTGCCTTTTTCTGCGACGCTTTGCGCGATGTCTTCACACTTGTTCAGTGTGCGCGAGGCAAGGGCAATACGCCCAAGAATGTCATTGTGTTGGGCGCATTTGTGAGCAACAACTTGCGCAACACCACCGGCACCAATAATCAGAACGTTTTTTTTCATTTACAGATTCAACTCCACATTAAATGCAGCTTAAAACAAGGGGCTCAGGAGAGCCCTTGTACAAAGTCGCGGTAAGTGAACTCCTTAACGAGCTCAATACGGCCATCAAGTTGCTTAATAGCAATGGCAGGCATTTGCACACCGTTAAACCAATTTTTCTTGACCATGGTATAGCCGGCCGTATCTTGGAAAGATAAGCGATCGCCTATATTTAAGGGCTGTTCAAACTTAAATTCGCCGAAGATATCTCCAGCTAAACAGGATTTGCCGCACACCATATACTCATGCGTGCCCGTATTGGGCAGCAGAGTGGCGGTTTCGCGATAAATCAGTAAATCCAAGAGGTGCGCTTCAATGGAGCTGTCAACAATAGCCAGATGTTTGCCATTAAAGAGGGTATCTAAAACGGTCACTTCTAAGGTGCAGGTGTTGGTAATCGCCGCTTCGCCGGGCTCCAAATACACCTGTACGCCCCAACGCTGAGCAAAGTCTTTCAGGCGTTGGCAGAAATCATCCAATGGATAACCTTCACCGGTAAAGTGAATGCCGCCGCCTAAGCTGACCCATTCAACTTGGCTGAGCAGCTCGCCAAAACG
>JAAZJF010000065.1 GCA_012800475.1 Gammaproteobacteria bacterium | reverse complement strand
GTTTTACCACTAAACTATACCCGCATTGCATTTGCTAAAAATTTGGTGGAGGGAGAAGGATTCGAACCTTCGAAGCTCGCGCGTCAGATTTACAGTCTGATCCCTTTAACCACTCGGGAACCCCTCCTTAAGCGAGGCGCTATAATGTGCTATTCTCAGATCAAGGTCAAGCCCTTTATGTAAAATAATTCAAAAAACAGCATTATTTATCAATACCTTAGCTATTTGACCCTTTGCGTACGCAATAACTGCTGTAAATCAGGAAAATCGCGCTTTAACTGCTCAAGCAACTCTTCGCTAATTAATCGCTGTACCTCTGCGTCAATTTCCAACCAATATAGCTTTTGATCATTTTTTACAACTTTAATCAATGCCACATAACCAGCATCACGGATATTTTCAACAATGCCTTGGGCATACTCCCTATCGTCGTACTCACCCAGCTGTATCACAGCACTAGACTCACCTTCAGGCAAAACCACACCTTCCAACTGCAAGCCCTGTAATTCTTTCAACACTTTTTCTGTAGAGACACCTGATGACGCAGGCTCTAGATACACTTGATAACTAAGCACAGCCGTATCGAGTCTCTCTGTGACCTGTGAACTGATATCTAAACTGATCAAACGCTGCTGCAATGCTTGAATATCACTTTTAGCTGACAACCCACCTAAAAGTAAAATATGTTCGCGCTCACCATCCATATGTCCAGCGCTATCAGCCACAAAAACCTCGTTCAATAACCTAAGCTGATGATCACCTGCTAAAAGTTCGCCTCGTAACTTATCATCACTTACAAAAACATCTTGCTGAGTCCACACAAAATAAAACACATTGACAATAATTAAACCCAAAAATAGCCAGCGCGCCATGTCATTTTTCCACATTATAAGGGCATGCAATAGCAAGCCCATCAAAAACCAAGTCACCACACATGACCGCATTCTCATGCGCTGCAGTGACCAGCGAAGCATCACCACCTGTACACACGACTGTAAATGGGTACGCTAGCTTTACTTGGCCGTATGTAAGCGCTTCTTTAATAAAACCAATAGCCATTGCTTTAATACCAGCATTCATACACCCTTGAGTATTAACTCCCAGCTCATAACCTATTTCATCGGTGCTGTATTTTTCAGCGCTTAACCCGCTGCAATCTTTAAGGACACCACTTAGCAGCCGTAAACCTGGCGCTATATAACCACCTAAATGCATACCCTCTTTACTTAAATAATCAACAGTAATGGCTGTGCCACAATCAATCACAACACAAGCATCTTGGACTTTGGCATACGCTGCTACTATGGCAAGCCAACGATCGACACCTAAACGCTGTGCATCCTCATACGCACTGGTAACGCCTGCCAACTGATGCTGCGAGCATGCAAGCTGGACAGTTAATCCAAAACGACTCTTTAGTAAAACTGCAATTTTTTCATTATCTGCACTACTGCGCACAGAGCACATGCGGCCAAAAACAAAATGATCATAGCCAGCATGACTTAAGTGCGAAATAAGCTGCTCTGCATCAAAAACACTGCCCTTTGCAATAACAACTGAACTCTTAGCATCAAGCACGCGCCATTTCAGCCGTGTATTCCCATAATCAATCTCAAGTATCATGATTCAACCTTAGGCTTAATTCACCACCTATATAATTTCGCTCTTCTCCATCAACCAACAAACAGAGTTCGCCTTTATTACCAATACCAGTCACCACACCCGCAACAGTCTCGTGCCCCATATGTAGTAATACATTACGATTTTGCCAAGCATGTAGCTCGAGCCATTGCTGCCTTAAGGAAGAAAAGCCATGCTGATTATGCTGGTCGAGACATATATCAATCTCCTCAATAAGCGTCTTAGCGAAGCTGGTACGATCAACAATTTCACCTGTCTCTTTACTGAGTGATGTCCATTGCTGATCAATACTGGCAAACGAATCCAACATATTAAGATTAACACCTACACCAATGATGACATGACATAATTCAACAGGATCCCCTACAAGCTCCAGCAAGATGCCTGCGACTTTACTCTCATCAATCAAAACATCATTGGGCCATTTCAGACCTGCGTTTACTCCTGTGACCTTTTTCACCGCTTTAGCAACAGCAAGACCTACAACTAAGCTTAATCCATCAATTTGATTGAGCCCTTGATTGATAGGTAGTACATAGGACAAATACACATTCTGCGCAAAAGGACTGACCCATTCACGCCCACGCCGGCCTTTACCTTGTGTTTGATGCTCAGCCAATACGACAAGCGGCGCACTGCGTTCAGTCAGTAGTAGTTTTGCCTGGTCATTTGTAGACCCAATAGATTCATAAATAAATACAGGCAACGACGGGAATACAAGCTTAATCACCTCATCATCTAACAGCTGTAATGGCTGCGCTAACCGATATCCCTTACCTGGAACGCTTTGTACAGACAGGCCAAACTCTTCATTAATACGCTGAATTCTTTTCCAAACAGCAGCTCGACTTATACCAAGCTGGCGACCTAACTCACTACCAGAATAAAAAGATCCGCTAGCCAATAGCATCAATAAATCACGCATATCACTTAAGCACCTGCCAATAAATACACATTACGAGTGATGCACTAATAGACCATGCACTTACTCAACACAAAACCTACATTCAAAAATAGCCACAAATAAGTCGCAGATAAAAATAACTTTAAATACCACAGAAATGGCTTATAAAATTTACATATAGAGTATCACTGACAACACTTCAGCTGCGATGTGTTCTTGAAAGGCTTCAATAACACCTAAGATCTCATGATTATCAATTTGGAAAAAATGACAAATACTTTTCATAAGTAAAAGCTGTAATTCAGGCTATAAAAAAAGCCTCAAGACCATCACTGATCTTGGGGCTTTTTTGTGCACACCTTGTGCTGTATTGCAGTGCTGTCCTTAGCGCTGATATTGATGATGCCAGATTGATTTATATTTGCACGCATGAAAGTTTGATTATGTGATGGAGGTCTCATTTTGAGGTCATTATCAGCGCACCTTAAAGGTTTTAGCTGGTTACAAGGCTGTTTCCAGGCCAGAAATGTGCTGAGTTTCTCTTTCCACCCATCACTCTGAACTCATCCGCATGTTTTTTAAGTGCCTTCTGCAGATGAAAAGCGACCCGTCAGGGTCGCCTG
>JAAZJF010000064.1 GCA_012800475.1 Gammaproteobacteria bacterium | reverse complement strand
TTGGTAATAGTTGACCATGCTGGTAGGATAAGCAGATAATATTAACTACAGTTTTTACAGCGCGATGCTGGGAGAAAGTAAAATGAGTGTTGAATCCTTCGTCCCTGCCGCAATGCAGTTTACTCAAGGCGCAGCAAAAAAAGTTAAAGCTCTGGTGGAAGAAGAAGGCAATCCGCGTCTAAAACTACGTGTGTTTATCACTGGTGGCGGTTGCTCTGGTTTCCAGTATGGTTTTACTTTTGATGAAGATATGGCTGAAGATGACACGGTGATTGATCGTGAAGGCGTAAGCCTGATCATTGATCCTATGAGTTTTCAGTATCTAGTCGGTGCAGAAGTTGACTATACAGAAGGTTTAGAAGGCTCACGTTTTGTGATTAACAACCCAAATGCAACCACGACATGTGGTTGTGGGTCGTCTTTTTCTATCTAACCAACGTTGTTATGCAGGATAAATGGCGCCAAGTACGCGTAAACCATTGGCGCCAGTGACTGCAGGTCGATTTGCTGGGATACCTTCAAGACAGCAATGCGCAAGCCATGCAAATGCCATGGCTTCCATCCAGTCTGCTGAAACATCAATTGAATCTGTACTTGCAACAGAGCAGTGCGGCAGCAAGCGCCGTAAGCGTCCTAACAGATTTTCATTATGTGCCCCACCGCCACAAACCCATACAGCTTGTGTGTCAGCTTGAGTTTGTTGAATGGCTTGAGCGATGCTTTGTGCTGTGAGCTCACATAAAGTTGCTTGGACATCCTGCGCAGGTATCGATGGGTGTTGTGCAAGTATGTCTTGCAGCCAGGCTAAGTTGAATAGCTCGCGCCCTGTACTTTTAGGGCCCTGTGTGGCGAAGAAGGGTTCTTGCAGCATGGTGCTCAGTAATGGTTGGTTGACTGTGCCCTGTGCAGCCCAGCCACCATTGTGATCATATGCACTGTTTTTACTGTGCTGAATCCAAGCATCCATTAAAACATTACCTGGTCCGCAATCGAATCCGTGCGTTTCTTCTTGCTGATTGAGCAGGGTGATATTGCTAAAGCCGCCAATATTTAAAATAGCGCAAGGTTTTGCGTGATTTTCAAATAGCATATGATGAAATGCTGGCACCAGTGGCGCACCTTGTCCGCCCGCAGCGACATCGCGGCTGCGAAAGTCTGTGACTACACAGATGCCTGTGAGCTCTGTTAATAATGCGGGACTACCAATTTGTACGGTATAGCGCTGCGCAGGTTCATGTCGAATGGTTTGGCCATGACTACCGATAGCGCGTATTTGATGTGCGGATATATGTGTATCGTTTAGCAGTTGCTTGACGCCTTGTGCAGCTAATTGTGCCCACTGCTGTTCTGCCAGAGCGGCACGATTGATTTCATCGGAGCCGCTACTGCATAAGGATAAAAGCTCGTTTTTAAGCTGCGTTGGCATGGGTACATATTGACTGGCTATATGCCTGCAGTTGGAATCGATATCAACTAAGCTGATATCGATTCCGTCCAGACTTGTGCCTGACATGATGCCAAGGTAAAGCATTACTGTTGTTCATTCAGCGCGAGTTGAGTGTCTTTGTTGGTATCTAGCTTGGCCAATAAAGGTTTACTAAACTCCATAAAACGTTTCTTTTCAGATGCGTGAATTGGATCAGCAGTCGGCAATTTTTGGCTTAAGGGATCAACATGCACGCCATTGACTTGGAATTCATAATGTAAATGAGGTCCTGTCGACAGTCCCGTCGTACCGATGTAGCCAATGACTTGACCCTGCTTAACGTTACTGCCAGCGCGCACGCCTTTGGCAAAGCCTTGCATGTGTGCGTACAGTGTTTGGTAGCGTTGTCCGTGCTTGATAACAACTGTATTACCGTAACCACCTTTAGGGCCTGCAAGAGTTACACGACCATCGCCTGCCGCTTTAATGGGGGTGCCACGTGGCGCTGCATAGTCGACACCTTTGTGTGCACGAATACGGTTTAGGATTGGATGTTTGCGGCCATTGGAGAAGCGTGAGCTGATGCGTGCAAAATCAACGGGTGTGCGGATAAAAGCTTTACGCAGACTTGAACCATCTGCAGCATAGTAACTGCTGTTGCCTTGCTTATCGGTGTAGCGAACAGCGGTATACTCTTTGCCACGGTTTATAAAGCGAGCTGCTAAAATATTACCTGTACCTATAGTCTCGCCATCCAAGGTTTTTTCTTCGTATACCAGTTCAAACTCATCGTTGACACGCAAGTCTTGCGCGAAATCAATGTCGTAACCAAAAATGTTGGCCATATTTAAAGCTAGGCCGTATGGGATACCTGCTTTGCCAGTGGCTGAGAATAAAGAGCCCTCAATAACGCCTTGTGCGTATTTCTCACTGGTTTGAGTTGGTGCAACGTCTTTGCGAAAAGCAAACTGTTCAGTTTCTAGCTGCTTTTCTAAATAGATTGTTTCGGTAGCACTGATTGGAGTGCTAACTGCATGCAATTCTTGGCTTTCGTCAAATTCAAAGCTAATGGACTGCCCGATTTTGAGATGTGTGAAGCGCTGCGCTTCTTTATTGGTCGATAAAATACTATGCAGCAAGCTGTTGTTTAGGCCCGCTTTAGCAAAGAGTACTGACAGTGTGTCGCCGCTACTGACAGTGAAAGTTTTTTTGTACTGAAAGTCATCAGTATTTTGGCTTGACGCTAAATTGTCTTCGCCTGTGGTTTCGTTTTCAATTAACTGGTGTAAATCTGTTTCGATGACATGTGTGACTTGTTCTGGTGATTGTTCTTCTGATTCAATATTGATAAAAGTTTTTTTGGCTTCCACTTCGCGCGAAGGGTATACCAGTAAAGATAAGCACAGTAGTGCGGCTATACCGCTTGCTGCTACTAGGTGGCGCTTAGGATAAAGCTTTTGTGTCGGGATGAGTTTTTGCATCATTGTCTTGATTATCTGCTGTGGGCGATTGGCTAAAGTATAAGCAAAAGTACCTTACTGCAAGTCAATAGAGCTTGTTTGCTGCCTGACGTCAGTTTTTTAAGACGGGCGGCTGTACTTGTTGCTTATGAAAGGTTTGCTTTCAGAGGTGCTAATTTATCTTTAGTTCCTAATATTGTATTATATACGGTTATCTATCCTTTATATGTGGTGCTTTTGAGATGAAATCTGTTGACGAGCAACTGGCTATAATTAAGCGCGGCGCCGATAGCGTCATTGTAGAGCAAGAGCTGATTGAAAAGTTAAAACGTAATGAGCCGTTACGTATTAAAGCGGGTTTTGATCCTACGGCTCCCGATCTTCATCTAGGTCATGCTGTGCTACTGAACAAATTACGTATGCTGCAAGATCTTGGGCATCATGTGATTTTTCTGATTGGCGATTTCACCGGCATGATTGGTGATCCGAGTGGTAAAAGTACAACGCGTCCACCGCTGACTCGCGAACAGGTTTTAGATAATGCTGAAACCTATAAGCAGCAGGTTTTTAAAATCCTGGATGAGGATAAAACTGAAGTCGTTTTTAACTCGACTTGGCTGGAAAAATTGAGCCCAGCAGACTTCATTCGTTTGGCATCACACTATACTGTGGCGCGGATGCTCGAGCGGGAAGATTTTAGTAATCGCTATTCCACTCAGCAGCCCATTGCTATTCATGAGTTCCTGTACCCTTTGATTCAGGGTTATGACTCTGTTGCTTTGCGTGCTGATATAGAGGTCGGTGGTACTGATCAGACATTTAACCTGTTGATGGGGCGCGAGTTGCAGCGCGCTTACGAGCAAGAGCCGCAGTGCATTGTCACTATGCCTTTGCTTGAGGGTTTGGATGGCGTTAAGAAAATGTCTAAATCTTTGGGTAACTATGTTGGTATCCAAGAAGCGCCTGGTGCTATGTACAGTAAGTTGTTATCTATGCCGGACGAGTTGATTTGGCGTTATTTTGATCTGCTCAGTTTTCGTGATGCTCAAGAAATTCAGCAGTTACAGGAAGGTATGGAGCAGGGTGCTAACCCACGAGATATTAAGATCGAGCTTGCTCGAGAGTTAATTGCACGATTTCATGGCGACGAAGCTGCTGCTAATGCGCATAAGTCTGCAGGTAATAGAATGCAGTCAGGCGAGTTACCTGAGAATCTTCCTACTATAGAAGTAGTGGCTGAGGATGACTTACCAATTGCAGCTGTTTTAAATAAAGCAGGCCTTGTTAAGAATGCAGCTGGCGCGCGCGATATGTTGGCGGCAGGTAGTGTTCGTGTTGATGGCGATGTAGTGGATCGTGAGTTTGTATTTAAGCTGGGTGCTGAGCATGTATGCCAAGCGGGTAAGAAAAGCTTTGGCCGTATTAAGCTAATTGCAGAATAAAACGATTTATCGCACATTAGCTGTTGACAGGCTGCGTCGCTACTGTAGAATGCGCACCTCGTTAGGCAAACAAGGTTTCACAGTCTAACGTAAGAGTTTGATTTTAAAGGAAATAACTTAAAAATCAGCTT
>JAAZJF010000063.1 GCA_012800475.1 Gammaproteobacteria bacterium | reverse complement strand
TTTTGCGATTGCGATAGGTATTACATTTGCGCTGCTGTTTTGGTTCACTCGGTGCATTCGCAGTACTGTGGCCGTTTTGTTTGCCACCTTGGTTGCAGTGGGTTGGCAGCTGGGGCTGCTGCATTTGATGGGTTTTGGTCTTGATCCCTATTCTATGTTGGTGCCCTTTTTAGTCTTTGCCATCGGTATTTCCCATGGTGTGCAAAAAATTAACGGCATTGCGATGGCGTCCGGTACGGCACTGGATTCATTAACCGCAGCGCGCATGGCGTTCAGGCAGTTATTTGTACCGGGACTGGTTGCTCTGTCATCGGATGCAGTGGGTTTTATTACCTTACTGCTGATTGATATCGGCGTGATTCGTGAGCTGGCCATGGGGGCATCTGTGGGTGTGGCTGTGATCATCTTAACCAACTTGATCTTCTTGCCGGTGTTGATTTCTTATATTGGCATCAGCAAAAAAGCCATTACAGTCAGCCGTGAGAATGCCAGCCGTGAAAACCCCTTATGGCGTTGGATTGCTCGTTTTGCCAGCCCCAAAGTAGCGCCTGTATCAATAGCGCTTGCGCTCTGTGCCTTGGTTTTTGGTCTGTGGTACGGGCAGAATTTAAAAATTGGCGACCTCGATCAAGGTGCGCCTGAGTTGCATGCTGACTCACGCTACAACCTTGATAACGACTTTATGATCCAGAACTATTCCACCAGTTCCGATGTGTTGGTGGTGATGGTCAAAACGCCTACAGAAGGGTGTTCAAGTTACAACACCTTGAAGGCGATGGATGATCTGACGTGGCGCATGGAAAACACCTCAGGAGTACAGTCTGTGGTGTCAATGGTGACGGTCTCCAAGCAAGTGATTAAAGGAATGAATGAAGGCAGCTTGAAATGGGAAACCTTGTCGCGCAATCAGCATGTGCTCAATAACTCTATTGCTCGTGCCGATGCCTTGTACAACTCAGACTGTTCGTTGGCGCCGTTGTTGGTGTTTTTAGAAGATCATAAGGCGCAAACATTGAGTACAGCGGTGGCCGCTGTGGAAGAGTTCGCAGCCACTCATAACACTGACGAACATCAGTTTTTATTGGCGGCAGGTAATGCTGGCATTGAAGCGGCTACAAATGATGTGATTTCTGCTTCTGAAACGATGATGCTGATTGCTGTGTACAGTGCGGTTATCTTCATGTGTTTGATCACCTTCCGCTCTTTGGCGGCAACAGCCTGTGTGATTTTACCCTTGGTACTGACCTCAGTGCTGGGTAATGCTTTGATGGCCTGGATGGGGATTGGCGTTAAAGTGGCAACCTTGCCAGTGATTGCTTTGGGTGTTGGGATTGGTGTCGACTACGGTATCTATATCTACAGTCGTCTCGAAACCTTCCTGCGAATGGGGATGCCCTTACAAGAAGCGTATTACCAGACACTTAAATCCACTGGTAAAGCCGTACTCTTCACTGGTGTGTGTTTAGCCATTGGTGTGGCGACTTGGATGTTCTCAGCGATTAAGTTCCAAGCTGATATGGGCTTGATGTTGACCTTTATGTTCTTGTGGAACATGTTTGGCGCGATTTGGTTGCTGCCAGCACTGGCACGCTTCTTAATTAAACCTGAGCGCTTACGTGAGGCATCGGTATGATTGCGGTGCTTAACCTCGAGTGGCAGGGGCTTTAAACCAACCATACCTGCATAAAAAACCCAGCAGCCGCTGGGTTTTTTATGGTGCGCTCAAAAGTTGAGCTTATAGCACTTGTACGATGGCATCGGTCACAGTATCAATATTATTCATATTGAGCGCCGCGACACAAATACGTCCTGTACCGACCGCATAAATCGCAAACTCATTGCGCAAACGCTCGACCTGCTCAGGAGTTAAGCCTGAATAAGAGAACATCCCACGCTGTTGAGCGACAAAACTAAAGTCGCGCTTAGCACCTTTAGCGGCTAATTGCTCAACCATTAATTGACGCATCAATAGAATACGCACACGCATTTCACCCAACTCATCTTGCCATAAGGCATTCAATTCAGGTGTGTTGAGTACTTGACTAACAACCGTTGCACCATGGGTGGGCGGGTTGGAGTAGTTGGTGCGGATCACGCGCTTGAGTTGTGATAATACACGTGCAGCTTGCTCTGTAGATTGCGTCACAATGGATAGCGCACCGACACGTTCGCCGTACAACGAAAATGACTTAGAGAACGAGCTGGACACAAAGAACGACAAGCCTGAGTCAGCAAACATGCGCACGGCATGGGCATCCTCATACACACCTTCAGCAAAGCCTTGGTAAGCGATATCTAAAAAGGGAATCAGGTCACGTTCGCGCAATACTTCGAGTACAGTAACCCATTGCTCAGGGCTGAGGTCTACACCGGTCGGGTTGTGGCAGCAGGCATGCAACACCACAATAGACTGCGCGGCTAGTTGACGCAGATCCTCTAACATCCCGTTGATATCAACACCTTGCTGCTGTGCATCGTAGTAACGGTAGTTCTGCACTGGAAAGCCTGCGCTTTCAAATAAAGCACGGTGATTTTCCCAGCTTGGATTACTGATCGCTACGACAGCGTCAGGACGTAAACGCTTAAGGTAATCCGCACCAATCTTTAACGCACCGGTACCGCCCAGTGCTTGACTGGTGATAATGCGTCCTGATTGCACGATGGCAGAGTCAGCACCAAATAGCAGTTTTTGTACTGCACTATCGTATGCGCCAATCCCTTCAATAGGGAGGTAGCCGCGCGGTGCATGTGCTTCTGCACGGGCCTTTTCAGCTAAGGCAACAGCTTTTAACAGGGGAATACGCCCCTCTTCATTGTAATAAACACCAACACCGAGATTGACCTTGTGGGTGCGTGGGTCGGTGTTAAAAGCTTCGTTCAGACCCAAAATTGGATCGCGTGGCGCCATTTCGACGGCAGAGAACAGGCTCATGTTTAGCGAACTCGATTGTTGTGGAATGGAGAGGTTAGCTTAACAGACACTGCGCCGAGACGCAGCGCGATTCGATAGGTATTATAGCGACCTAGATAAGATTATGAGGCAATCATGGTCTGCAATTACTTTTTGCGCTGTTGTAATGCGCTTGTTATTCGAGGTTGGCATGTCACGCTTTGAGCTCGTCACACAATTTAAACCCGCCGGTGATCAGCCTAATGCCATTCGTAAATTAGTGGCTGGACTTGAATCAGGGTTATCGCATCAAACGCTGCATGGCGTTACAGGCTCAGGCAAGACCTTTAGTATGGCCAATGTGATTGAGCAAGTGCAGCGTCCCGCTATTATTATTGCCCCGAATAAAACCCTTGCCGCACAGCTATACGGTGAGTTTAAAGAGTTTTTCCCAAACAATGCGGTGGAGTATTTCGTCTCTTATTACGATTACTATCAGCCAGAAGCCTATGTTGCAGCGTCGGACACCTTTATTGAAAAAGACGCGTCCATTAATGACCATATTGAACAGATGCGCTTATCCGCGACCAAAGCTTTACTTGAGCGCCCTGACGTTATTATTGTCGCTACCGTGTCCTCCATTTATGGTTTGGGAAGCCCTGAAAGCTATTTAAAAATGGTGGTGCATTTAGACCGTGGTGATCATATCAATCAGCGCGACTTGCTCGCCCGTTTAGCAGCGTTGCAATACACCCGCAACGAAGTTGATTTTTCTCGTGCCACCTTTCGCGTACGCGGCGATGTGATTGATGTGTATCCTGCCGAGTCTGACTTTGAAGCCATTCGTGTTGAGCTGTTCGATGATGAAGTTGAAAGTATCAGTGCCTTTGATCCATTAACCGGCAAAGTAATCGGCAAGTTGCCACGCTTTACTTTTTATCCTAAGTCGCACTATGTGACCCCGCGGGAAACGCTGCTGGAAGCTGTGGAGAAAATCAAAGTCGAGCTGGCCGAGCGTCTAGAGTATTTTCGCAGTCACGATCAACTGGTGGAAGCTCAGCGTTTAGAGCAGCGCACGCGCTTTGATTTGGAAATGATTTTAGAGCTGGGTTACTGCAACGGCATTGAAAACTATTCACGCTACCTCTCGGGGGGTAAACCCGGCGCACCACCGCCAACCTTATATGATTATTTACCTGATAATGCTTTGCTGATTATTGATGAGTCCCACGTGTCAGTGCCGCAAACAGGAGCCATGTATAAAGGTGACCGCTCGCGCAAAGAGAATCTGGTCAACTATGGTTTTCGCTTGCCTTCAGCGTTGGATAACCGTCCGATGCGTTTTGATGAGTGGGAAGCGGTATCGCCGCAAACGATTTTTGTTTCAGCAACCCCCGGTGTCTATGAAGCTGAACACGCAGGGCAGGTGGTGGAACAGGTGGTACGTCCCACAGGCTTAATTGACCCTGAAATCGAAGTGCGCCCGGCATTGGCGCAAGTGGATGATTTACTCTCACAAATCAGCGCACGCATCGCCGTGGATGAACGTATTTTGGTGACAACTTTAACCAAGCGTATGTCGGAAGATCTCACTGAATACTTAACCGAGCATGGGGTGCGTGCGCGTTACTTGCACTCTGATATTGATACGGTTGAGCGCGTGGAGATTATTCGAGACCTGCGTATGGGCGTCTTTGATGTTTTAGTGGGGATTAACTTGTTGCGCGAAGGCTTGGATATGCCTGAAGTGTCATTGGTGGCTATTTTAGATGCGGATAAAGAAGGCTTCTTACGCTCTGAGCGCTCGCTGATTCAAACGATTGGTCGTGCAGCTCGTAACCTCAATGGTAAAGCCATTCTCTATGCCGATCGCATAACGGGCTCTATGGAGCGCGCGATTGATGAAACCAACCGCCGCCGCGAAAAACAAATCGCCTTTAATACCGAACACAATATTACGCCGATCGGTGTGAAGAAAAGCGTTAAAGATATTATGGAAGGTGCGGTTGTTCCAGGCTCGCGTAGCAATAAACGCAAAGCCCAAGAGCGGGCGGCAGAGCAAGCGGCTGAGTATGATCAACAGATGCGCACGCCAAAAGATATCACGAAGCGCATTAAACAGCTTGAAGAGCAGATGTACCAATTGGCACGCGATCTTGAGTTTGAAGCCGCAGCACAGATGCGTGATGAAGTGCAGCGTTTACGCTTACGTTTGCTGGACGTTTAACTGCACAGCCGTGTGCGATTTAATCTAAGCGCACCGAGGCTTTATTGACCTGAACTGGAGTGAGTGGCTTAGAATTTGCTAAGATACTCACTGAAAAAATCCATCTCTACGTTTTTGAGTACCCATAATGACCCCTGTACGTACCCGTATTGCACCTTCACCCACTGGCGATCCGCACGTTGGCACCGCGTATATTGCACTCTTTAATATGTGTTTTGCTCGACAGCATGGTGGTCAGTTTATTCTGCGCATTGAGGACACTGACCAAGTTCGTTCCAGCACTGAATCAGAGCAGCAAATTTATGATGCCTTACGCTGGTTAGGAATTGAGTGGGATGAAGGCCCTGATGTGGGTGGTCCGCATGGTCCGTACCGTCAAAGTGAGCGGGCTGAAATCTATAAAGAACACGCTAATGTGTTGGTTGAAAAAGGCCATGCTTTCCCGTGTTTTTGTAGCACTGAGCGCTTAAATGAAGTGCGCGCGCAGCAGATGGCTGATAAACAAACGCCAGCCTACGACGGCTTATGCGCGCATATCGATCCTAGCGATGCACAGCAACGCGTTGCTGCTGGCGAGTCGCACGTGATTCGTATGAAAGTGCCGAGCGAAGGCGTATGTGTTGTTAAGGACATGCTGCGCGGCAATGTTGAGATTGGCTGGGATCGCATGGACATGCAGGTACTGATGAAAGCCGATGGCTTGCCAACGTACTTCCTTGCGAATGTCGTCGATGATCATTTGATGGGTATTACGCATGTGTTACGCGGTGAGGAGTGGCTCCCCTCGGCACCCAAGCTTATTAAATTGTATGAGTACTTTGGCTGGGAACAACCCGTTCTCTGCTATATGCCACTGCTGCGTAACCCCGATAAGAGTAAGTTGTCTAAGCGTAAAAACCCAACTTCAATTAATTTTTACGAGCGTATGGGTTACTTGCCGCAAGCGATGCTCAACTATTTAGGTCGTATGGGCTGGTCTATGCCAGATGAGCGCGAAAAGTTCTCACTTGAGGAGATGATCGAGCATTTTGATATCAATCGAGTTTCGTTAGGCGGGCCGATTTTTGATGTTGAAAAACTGTCCTGGCTCAATGGCCAGTGGTTACGCGAACTGAGCGTTGAGCAGTTTGCACAGGCTGCTCAAGAGTGGGCCTTTAATAGCGATTATGTGATGCAAATTGCCCCACATGTTCAGGGCCGTGTTGAAACGCTCAGTCAAATCGCACCTTTAGCAGGGTTTTTCTTTTCTGGCAGTGTGCCTTTAACAGCAGAGCTGTTTGACCATAAAAAGCTCAGTAGCGATCAAGTGCGCCAAGTACTACAAATCACCTTGTGGAAGCTAGAAAGCTTGCGCCAGTGGAATAAAGAAGAGATTACGGCAGTGATTCATGCATCAGGTGAGTTATTAGAGCTTAAATTGCGCGATATAATGCCATTGATGTTTGCTGCGATCACAGGGCAGGCTAGCTCAGTTTCAGTGTTAGATGCAATGGAGATACTGGGTCCCGACTTAACGCGGTTCCGTTTACGTCAAGCGCTTGAGTTATTGGGTGGAGCCTCGAAAAAAGAAGTCAAAGCTTGGGAGAAGCTACTGACAGCCCAGTCGTAGAAGGGCAGAAGCCGCGTCAATGGGTATGTTGACGCGGTGCATGGTTTAAAACTAAGTCGATGCTATATGGCTGCCGTATGACGGATATTTAAGCATTGGGCTGATCCCATATGTGCTGCTCGTGTTAAGCGTGAACGGGCAGCACGTTGGAGCTGATTAAACCAACTGACAACAGTATGGCTACATCCTAAACGCAGAGCTTCATAAGCCAGTTCTTGGCTACTTTGCAGACCACGCGGACGCAACACTAAAATACGCTCACGATTTAAGCCTGCATCACGCAACCATTGTGCTGTGACATGTTGTGGTGGCGATATAAGGGTTAGCCAGCGATCATGCTGGCCATCGCTTAATTCCCGTAAAACAGGTGCGATCAATTGTAGGCATTGCTGCGTTGAGCCTGATAGCGTCATTTCGCTAATTAAACCATCATACAGCCATGGGTTGGAATTAAAATTACACCCCAATTGATCTTCAGTAAACAAAGGTGCGATTGCAGAACTCCCTGCGCTGAGCAGGGGATCAAACACGCATGGCTGTTGGGCATTAAATAATGTTTGGCGATTCATGCAACCTCTCTAGCGACGTATAACGCCGACACTCAAACCTTCAATAGTTAACTGCTGCGTTTTTAAATCTATTTTTATAGGTTCAAAATCACTATTCTCTGGGAGTAACCAAACAGTGTTGCCTTCACGCTTATAGCGTTTCACAGTGACATCGTCATCAATGCGCGCTACGACAACTTGACCGTTGTGTGCTTCTTGAGTGATATGAACAGCCAATAAATCGCCGTCTAAAATACCGATATCTTTCATGCTCATGCCTCTAACTTGCAACAAGTAGTCAGCATGGGGCTTAAATAAATCAGGATTAACAGGGCAGGTGCTTTCAATATGCTGCTGCGCAAGAATAGGCTCGCCCGCTGCTACGCGACCAATTACAGGCAATTCATTATCATTGACGGCAACCTCACTGGCATCGCCTGTATCAATGATTTTTATACCGCGCGAGGCACCGGGTATCATTTCAATAGCACCTTTACGTGCCAATGCTTTTAAATGATCTTCAGCGGCGTTAGGTGACTTGAAGCCCAGTTCCTTAGCAATTTCAGCACGCGTTGGCGGATAACCATTGTCTTCTATCCAGGTTTTAAGAAAGGTTAAAATCTCGGACTGACGTTTCGTTAGCTTAGACATAAATCACGCTCTGTTGTTTTATACAGTGACTGGCATTATATACAGTCTTTTTTTATATGCAATGCTTTGTAAGGCATCCCGACCGGCAGCCTCAGTAGGCAAAATAACAGGATCAAAAGCAGGTAACAGGATGCTGTATCGCCGCGTGTTATACTGCGCAGATTATTTTATTGCTCTATTTTCTTTGGGTTTTATATGCAAAGTTTAATCTTTGATATCAAAATATCTGCGCATGACTACCTGCGGGTCTATCAGGGTACAGCCCATCGAGTCAAAGTGCGCAGTCGAGACGGGCGCAGCGTCAGCTTGCCGGTGCGGCATTTACAGCCTTTTCTAACCCATGATGGCATCCACGGCAGTTTTATAATGGCGTTTAATGGGCAAGGGCAGCTTTTAAGCCTGCGTAGGTTGTCTTAACCCGCTATAATTGCCCAATTCTATTTTATTGATTTTGATACTGACTTATATGTACAACTTATCGCGTCGCCTACTGTTTAAATTATCGCCAGAAACCGCACATGAATTAACCATTGATATGCTCGGTGCTGCCGGCCGTTTGGGTTTGCCACGACGTATGGTGAAACAACCTGCCTCATTACCTGTTCGGGTGATGGGTATTGAATTCCCTAACCCTGTTGGTTTAGCCGCTGG
>JAAZJF010000008.1 GCA_012800475.1 Gammaproteobacteria bacterium | reverse complement strand
TGCTGGATGCCTATGTGTTTGGTAACTTCACTATGGGTGACTCAAAATACCTGTCGGTGAAAGCCGGTCGTCACTTAGTGGCGTGGGGTGAGAGTTTATTCTGGCCCAATATCAGTCAGGGCCAAGCACCTGTTGATGCCACGAAATTTAACGTACCTGGTACCGAAGCTAAAGATACCTACCTGCCTGCAGGTCAAGTGTCTTTTAACTTGGCGCTGAACGAGCAGGTCACTTTGACAGGTTTCTGGCAGTACAAGTGGGAAGAAAACTTACTGAATCCAGTGGGTGACTTCTTTGGTTCGGACTTCTTCGGGCCTGGGTCTGAGGTTTTTCTCGATCCAACTGGTGGTGCTAATAATAGCTACTATGCGGGTACTAAAAAGCCCGGTGATAGTGGACAGTGGGGTTTAGGGGTTCGCTTTAACCCAGACTTTAATACCGAAATTGGTCTGTACCACTACCGTTACCATGATCGTAATCCGTCCTTGTATTTTGGTGGCGCCGACTACAGCTCCGCTTCAGACTTGAATGTTCAGGCAGGTACTTATCAGTTTAAGTATTTAGAAGATATCAAGCTGACGGGTATCAGTCTGAGTACCAAGATTGCTGATTCTGTACAGGTGGGTGGTGACCTCAGTTTACGTGATGGTGCGGCTATCACACTGAATGATGATGGGTTCGGTGCCACTGCAACCGGTAAGATCGTACAGACCAACGTGAACGCTATTTATACTCTGGGTCCGTCTTGGTTGGCTCATCAAACCACTTTGATGGGAGAAGTGATGAATGAGCGTATTCAAAGTGTGGATACCTTACGTATTTCGAATGCCGGACTTTCTTCAATGAATGGTAGCTACTCCAAATATGCTGGTTCTAAGTCCAGCACACTATTTGGTGTGGGTGTCATTCTTGACTACCCAAGTGTTTTCCAAGGCTGGGATTTGCAAACCAATGCAAACTGGACGCAAAGCGTTGATGGCACTGGTTCGCAAGGCTTTGGTCGCAATGAAAAACGTCTCACATTAGGTGGTGATTTTGTTTACAAACAAAACTTTTCAGTGGGTGCAACCTGGGTCAACTTCTTGTCCTCGGCAAGTGTGAATCAAGGTCGTCTGATGGCTGACCGCGATCACCTTGCGATTAACTTAAAATACACATTCTGATAGCTTCGAGGCCATTATGTCTTATACGCATACTTTAAAAAGGCTGCTGCTGGTCACAGCCGTAGGGGGCTTGCTTGCTGGTACAGCGCAGGCAGCCACTGACGCTGAAATCCAGCGCTTAGGCAAAGATTTAACCTGCGTTGGCGCAGAAAAAGCAGGTAACGCTGCAGGTACCATTCCTGAGTGGAGCGGTAAATGGTTGGGTGCACCTGATCATGTTGATTTTAAAGGCACAGGCAATCACCCGATTGATCCTTACGCGGGCGAAAAACCCTTGTTTGTGATCACTGCGGCGAACCTTGCCGAGCATAAGGATAAGTTGTCTGAAGGGCAGTTGGCTTTATTTGCTAAATACCCTGATACCTTCCAAATGCCGATTTACCCATCGCACCGTGATTTCCGTTTTCCGGATTCAGTTTGTGATGTGACCTTGAAAAATGCCAAAAATGCCAAGCTGGTGGATGATGGCGAAGGTATTGATGCCACCACAGGCGGTATCGCGTTTCCATTCCCGAAAACGGGCTTAGAGCTGCTCTGGACTTCATCATTCTTTACTTACCGTCCGTGGAGTGAAGAGTTGGTGTCTGACAATATGTATGTCTTGGCTGACGGTAGTCGCAGCCATGGTCAGCTCAAATCAGCAAACTTGGCGTTGTTTTTAAAGCCAGGTAATGAAGGTCCGACCACAGGACCATCGGCTTACTTCTTAAACCAAACCAACTTGCCGCAGCGTGATCGTGGTGAAGTCAATACCGGTCTTGAGTACTTTAACCACAAGGCTGAGCCGCGTCAGAGCTGGCGTTATGACCCAGGTACCCGTCGTGTACGTCAGGCACCTGAGTATGGCTTTGATATGCAGTTCCCAGGCAGCGGTGGCTCAATTACTGTTGATGAAGTGCGTATCTTTAACGGTTCCGGTGTGCGTTACAACTGGGACATTGTGGGCAAGCAAGAAATGTATGTGCCTTACAACGCCTACGGTATTCACGACAAAGACATCTCATACGATGAGCTGTTGACCAAAGGTCATGTGAATCCAGATCACATGCGCTATGAGTTGCACCGCGTTTGGGTACTGGAAGGTAAGCTCAAAGATGGCTACCGCCACTTATACGGCAAGCGCCGCATGTATGTTGATGAAGACAGCATGTTGATGTTGATGGGTGAGAACTTCGATGCTCGTGGCCAACTCTGGCGCACATCGATGATCAACTACTTCTATGCCTATGAAGCGCAAACATGGCAAGCGGGTGTAGGTCTGTACCATGACCTACTGGCGGGTTCATACCTTGCCTTTAACCTGGTCAATGAGCAGAAATCAGCCTATACCCTCAATACGGGTAAGCTGAAATCAGGTGACTTTGGACCTGAGGCTGCACGTCGCTTAGGTTTATAAGCTTCGCGCACATCAAAGCCGCTTACTCGCATTGAGTAAGCGGCTTTTTTTATGCCTAAAATCCAAGTTTTATTGCGACTTAAGTCGCATGTGGCTCAATGGATAATTGTGAAATATAGGGCTGGGTGTATGGTTTTAAAGGCGTTAATGCTGAGCTGCTGAGGTATTTTTCAAACTAGTCCATTTAGATGACGCATCGGTCGATTAGCGGGAGTACCTTGGAGTTGAGGTGGCACGTTGTGATTGCAACTGATACCTCACATAAGCTTATAAAAGCGGATGTAGCGGAGGAAATAATGAAAATAAAAAAATTAACCGTTGGGTTTATAGTTGCTGGATTCTTTATGGCGCTAAGTGCCACCGTTGTGCTCACGCCAACCGGTACTTCATCCATTGCACAAATCTGTGAGGCCAGTCCGAATCAGTGTGTAATGCCACAAAACTTCTCAGCTGCTTACTCCCCCTTACAGAACTGGTAAGCCTTCATAGCAAGTTGGGCCTGAATCTATACTTGATCAGGCTCAGCTTGTGAACGTTGTCAGCCTGCTGCTTGTAGATAAACACAATAGGTTTATCGAGCAATTGTGTGTGCTCGTCACGCTGCTATAGCTATTAAGACAACAATAATAAACCGAACGTAAAGTTCATTAGCCTTGTGTAACAAGCGGGAAAACCTATGAACGACATAGAAGAGTTCCGCCACAATGTACGTGAGTGGCTGGAAGAGAATTGCCCAAAATCTATGCGCGGGCTGATGCCGGCCGATGAAATGGTCTGGGGCGGACGCACAATAGATTTTAAAAACGATGATCAACGTCTGTGGTTTGAACGCATGCGTGATAAAGGCTGGTTTTGCCCAAGCTGGCCGGTCGAGTACGGTGGTGGTGGTCTGAGTGCTGAGCAAACCACAGTGCTAGAAACCGAAATGCGTAAGCTGCGTTGCCGTCCACCGCAGATCAACTTGGGTATTTGGATGCTGGGCCCAGTCTTGCTGGAGTTTGGTACTGAAGACCAAAAACGTGAATTATTACCACCCATGGCGCGTGGTGAAATCCGTTGGTGCCAAGGCTTCTCCGAGCCTAACGCAGGTTCTGACTTAGCCAGTTTACAAACAGCCGCACGGGTTGATGGCGATCATCTGGTAGTCAACGGTACAAAAATCTGGACCTCTTACGGTGATCAGTCCGACTGGATGTACGCTTTAGTACGCACCGGCCCCAAAGAGCCTAAGCACGCAGGCATCAGCCTGATTGTGTTGGATATGAAATCCCCAGGTGTCACGCCGACACCCATTGACTTGATCAGCGGTAAATCCAGCTTTTGCCAAGTCTTTTTTGATGATGTGCGTGTGCCTATGTCGCAGCTCATTGGTGAGATGAATGAAGGTTGGGCGCTGGCCAAGGCCTTACTCGGGCATGAGCGTCGCGCCATGTCTAAGTTCAGTGAAATCAGTCTGCCGACCCATTTCAGTTTGTTAGAAACTCTGTTTGATTACCTGCCTGAACCACAAGAGCACAGTGATATCGCGCTGTTCCAGCGCGCCATGGCGCTGCGTATGGATGAGCATGCTTTTGAACTCACGCAGCGCCGTTTAAATGAAGCGGCCCGTGCCCGTCAAGATATTACCTCGATGGCATCCATTCAGAAGCTGGTGCATAGCGAGCAAGAAAAGAACAAGTTTGAAGTTTTACTGGATGTAATGGGGCGTCGTGCTCTGGGCTGGGAAGGTTCAGCCTTTAGTGATGAACAGTTAGCACTGACCAATACTTGGCTCAATGCATTCTCCCAAGCCATTGCGGGTGGAACTTCTGAGGTTCAGCTGAACGTGATTTCCAAGCGCGTACTTGGACTTCCGGAAGGAAAATAGGAGGTTAATGTGAGTCTTGTCTATAACGAAGAACAACAACAACTGGACGACAGCGCACGCGAATTTTTAGCCGCGCGCTCGCCCGTCAGTGAGCAACGACGCATACGAGATCAACAACTTCCACAAGGTTTTGACACCGCAGTTTGGCAGCAAATGCTGGAGTTTGGCTGGGGTGGTATTGCTTTGCCAGAGGCTTACGGTGGCTTGGAGTTTGGTTTCCAAGGTTTTGCACCGGTATTTGAGCATCTTGGCCGTAACTTGACGCCCGCACCTTTATTGTCATCGGTCGTGCTCTGCGCCTCTTTAATTAATGATGTTGCCACTGAAGCGCAGCGCGCTGAACTCTTGCCAGCTTTAATTGAAGGCCAGCAGCGTTTTGCTTTGGCCACTCAAGGTAAAGACCGCTTTCACCCCGAGCACTTGGATGTTGAAGTGAGCGAGCAAGGCGATGGCTTTGTATTAGGCGGGGAAGATTTGTGGGTGCCGGACGCGCAGGGTGCAGATGCCTTGCTGGTGGCGGGGCGCATGTCCTGCGGTGAGACCGCATTGTTTTTAGTGCCTAAGGATACACACGGCTTAGAAATTGAATCCATGAGTTTGCTCGATTCCAGAAATCACGCACGCGTGTCACTGCATGCGGTGCAATTGCCTGCTGCTGCACGTATTGGCACGGGCGATGCACAAGCTCAGCTTGAGCGTGCATTGGATTGTGGTGCGGTGTGTGTAGCGGCTGAGTTGCTCGGTGCGACCGCTGTGATGTTTGAAATGACCATTGAATACTTGAAAACCCGTACCCAGTTTGGTGCGGCGATTGGTAGTTTCCAAGCACTGCAACACCGTGCAGCCTGGATGATGGTGGATCTTGAGTTGGCGCGCAGCGCTGTGATGGCCGGTTTTGAAGCCTTAAATGATGCAAACTGCAGTGTGGAAAACCGCCAGCAGATGGTCAGCTTAGCCAAGTGGAAAGCCGGTGAAGCGGCACATAAGATCAGCCGTGAAGCTGTACAGATGCATGGTGGAATCGGCGTGACGGACGAATACGATTTAGGTCTGTATCTCAAACGTTCACGGGTGGCGCAAGTTCTATTTGGCGACAGTGATTTTCACTGTGAGCGATATGGTCGAATGGCGCAGCAGTTATTTGCTGAGACACATTAAGGGAATGGTTATGATCAATGAGCAAATACAAGGTTGGCGCACGGCTTGGGGTCAGTTAATTCACCAGGCCTCACCTTTTGCAGTGATTAAAGGCGAGCAGGGTATTCCTGAGTTTGCCAATGCACCGCATGATGTTGTCGAGGCTCTGCAGGTTGGACGTGAGCACGGCGATAAGCCTTTTGTCAGATGGCAGGGGCAGAGCTACACCTATAACGAGTTTTTTACTAAAGCGGATAAAATTACCGCGGCATTGCAACAAGAGTTAGCGGTCGTTAAAGGTGACCGTATTGCCATTGCCATGCGCAACCGTCCGGCTTGGATGATCTCTTTTATGGCAGCAGTGCAGGTGGGTGCGATTCCAGTACCGATCAACAGCTGGAGTACTGCAGAAGAGTTGCTGTACGCCATTGAAGACTGTGGCGCACGTGTAGTGTTTTGTGATCCACAGCGCTATGAATTGCTTAAAGAATTGAGCGATGACATTACTATTATTGTCGCCGATGAAACACCCTTAAGACCCGGTGATCGCAGCTGGGTGAGCATGCTGAGTCATGCACCTGAAGAAGCTGTATTGGCGCAGCCTGATCCGCAGGATCCAGCGTTGATTTTGTATACCTCAGGGACTACAGGTCAGGCCAAAGGTGTTGTGTCGAGCCATAAGGCAGTGTGTCAGGCGCTGTATGCTTTGGATTTCCAAGGTGCACTGGCCTATATGACCTCGCCCGAGCGGGTTCAGCCGTTATTGGATTCAGGTCTGCAGCCAACGATGTTATTGGCGTACCCAATGTTCCACGTGAGCGGCTTGCTCTCGCAGTTTATGAGTGCTTTGCGCAGTGGTCGCCGTTTGGTGATTATCTATAAGTGGGACGTAGATGACGCGATCAATACGATTCGTGATGAGAAAATCACCCAGTTTGCGGGTGTGCCCACCATGATGCAGCAATTGATTCACAGTGAGCGGTTTGCCAGTTCAGATACCGACACTTTATTTGCGCTCGGACTGGGCGGCAGCGCTGCTTCGCGGGCCTTGCTGGATAAGTTGCTTGAGAGTAAGCCTATGGCTTTATCGGGCAATGGTTACGGCATGACTGAGAGTAATGGTATTTGTGCTGCGCAGGGTGGTAACCAGTTTATGAGCTTCCCTGAGTCGGTGGGTTGGCCGCTGCCTTTGGTGGACGTCATTATTGGTGAAAGCCCGGATGCATCTGCGCCAACAGGCACCAGTGGGCCGATTTGGCTGCGCACATCCGCTTTAATGAGTGGCTATTGGAATAAGCCTGAAGCCACACAAGAAGTGATGAAGGATGGTTGGTTCTTCACCGGTGACGTGGGCTATTTAGATGACAATGGCATGCTCTATATCACGGATCGCATTAAGGATATTATTATTCGCGGTGGCGAAAATATCTCTGCTGTGGAAGTGGAACACTGCGCCAGTGAGCATCCAGAAGTTGAGGAAGCAGCTGTATTTATGCTACCTGACGCCAATTTTGGTGAGACTGTAGGCATGGTCGTACGCACTCGCACTGATTTGACTCCTGAAAACTTAACTGCTTTTATGGCTGAGCGTTTGGCTGCGTATAAGTTGCCTGAGCAGATTTGGTTTGCTCAGCAGCCTCTACCGCGCAGCGCAACGGGTAAGCTTTTAAAGGCTGTAGTGCGTAAAGAGTATGCAGGTTTAGAGTAAAGCGATAAGCCTGCACCCGAGTGGTGCAGGTGGCTTCAACATCCGTACGGATGAGATATCAGAGATAAAAAAAGGCGGCTTATATATAAGCCGCCTTTTTTGTTGCTCAATAATCAGGATTAAAGAGCGAGTGCCGCTTTGGTGCCGCTGCTTAAAGCGCCTTCGATGTAACCTAGGTTATCGCAGTCACCAATGGTCTGCGTGCTAAAACCGAGAGCGTTCAGATTGTCAGCTAGGCTGTGGTCTGGACTGGCGCCGACCGCAAGCACAACAGAGTTGGCTGCAATGCTATGTGCCACACCGTCTTTATCTTGGTAGTGCACGTGGTCTTTATCAATCGAATTGATCACGCAGTGGGTCAGCATCGGGACATGATGGTCGCGCAGGTTATCCAGCACACGCCAGCGGCGCACAATGGACAGCTCAGCACCTAAGGATGGGCCAGGCTCGAGTACAGTGACGTTACGACCGCGTTCAATCAAGAACTCAGCCAGCTCTAGGCCTACTAGGCCGCCACCAATAATGACGACTTTTTTACCCAGCGGCATCCACAGCTTGGAGAGACCTTGCAGCGCATCACGGCTGTTGGTGGCTCCACTGAGGCTACCGGCTTTCATCATGGTGCGTTGTGTGAGTGAGAGTTTGTTTTTTGCAATCTCATCCGCACGATCACCGGTCATTAAGCGACGCAGTTCATCACCACTCCAAACATGCTTCATCTCAGCACCGGCAATATTGGGTGCATCACGTTTAGCACCGGTGGCCACAAAGATTTGATCGGCATTTAAGCTGCTCAATAACTCCGGTGTGGCTTCAGTGTTATAGCGAATATCAATATTGAGTGCTTTCACTTGAGCGGTTAGGTTGTCCAGCAAGACACCGTTTTCAGGGTAGGCCAGTGCGGCAAAGAACAGTGTGCCGCCCAGTCGATTACTGCGCTCGAGTAAGGTGACTTTATGACCGCGTAAAGTTGCGATGCGCGCGGCTTCCATACCCGCTGGGCCACCACCGATAATCACGACATGCTTATTTTGTGCGGCAGGTAGAATAACTTTTTGAAACTCTTGCCCAGTGAACGGGTTGGCAGCGCATTTAATGCGTTCATTAATAAAGATTTGACTCACACATACATAGCAATAGATGCATGGGCGAATCAGCTCAGACGTGCCAGCAATCAACTTGTTGGGCAGCTCAGGGTCCGCCAGTAACTTACGGCCCATGGCAATAAAATCACACTTGCCATCAGCAATGGCTTTATTACCTACATCAGGCTCGATACGGCCCAGAGCAATCACTGAGGTATTAACCACAGACTTAACCTGCGCAGCCCACTCTAAATAACCCGCGGGTTTTTGCACTAAAGGCGCATCGGTAAAGGCTGAGCCCGTAGTGATAGAGGCGTAGGCTGAGACGGCAATAGCATCCATGCCTTCTTCTTCAGCAATTTGTGCGACTTTTTTTGCTTCTTCTAAGTTAATCCCGCCTTCAGTGTGCATTTCGTACGCATCAATACGCACCCACACGCCAAAGTCAGGCTTAACGCGCGCGCGTACCGCTTGCAGCACTTCACGGAAAAAGCGTACGCGGTTTTCAAAGGATCCGCCGTATTCATCATCACGCTGGTTGTGATAGGGCGATAAGAAACCGGCAATAATGTAGTTGTGCGCAGCATGGATCTCAACACCATCAAAGCCTGCGCGTTCTGCACGCTCAGCGGCAGCGGCAAACCATTCAACCATTTGCGCGATATCGGCTTTATCCATCACGCGAATGGTGGGGTTGTTATCACGGCGCTGCGAGCTAATAAACTTGCCCATTTCCTCTTTTGTCAGTGACGACATAATGTCGTTTTTCACTGCACGTGGCATCGATGGCACCCATAGGTCGCGGCCTTCAGCTAAGTCGCGCGCGGATACTTTACCCGCGTGCTGGATTTGCATAGCCACTTTCGCGCCATGCTTGTGTACACCTTCTGCAAGCTTGGCTAAACCTGGGATGTATTTATCATCCGAGATGGCACACTGAAAAGGCTCAGCGGTGCCATGTGGGAAGGCGATCGACACCACACCCATAATAATCAGGCCAGCGCCACCTGCTGCGCGAGCCTCATAGTAGGCCTGCATCTGTTCGGTGCAATAGCCATCAGGGTCGGAGAAGTTATCACCCATCGGGGAGAGTACGATACGGTTACGCAGGTCAATCGGGCCCAGTTTTCCTGGGCTCAGCAGATGTTTGTATTGGCTCATTATTATTTTTCCTGCTATTTACAATTGAGTTTTAAAAAGTCGATCACTCAGTTTCGCGCAGAAAGTTCAGGCACTGGCGATTAAAGAGTTCTTTGTGCTCAACTTGTACCCAGTGACCGCAACGGTTCAATAAGGTAAAGCGCGCATGGGGTGCATTTTCCAACACTTTAAACGTACCGCTGGCAGGGTTGAAACGATCGTCTGTTCCCCAGAAGCCAAGAATCGGGCACTTAATTTCGTGTAAGCGCTCGGTCATATTCGGCACCATCATGGTGGTAAATAAGTTCGCAGGCTGAGTGACCGCTACGGCTGCGCGCTCTTCTAAAATGCTGTCTTGCAGTTGGCTGCTGTCATAGAGCTGTAAGGTCATCACTTGACGCATTTGCTCAACGCCCATTGGGCCTTGGGCATAGACTTCGACCATGCGTTTAATGCCTTCCATTTCGAAGTAGGTTTCACGCTCTTCAACACCGCCTGGTGCCATCAATATTAAGTTGTCCACACGCTCTGGGTTGTCCAGTGTGTAGCCCAAAGCAATCGCACCACCCAGTGAGTTACCCAATAATGTGCAGCTGGTAATGCCGATGTTATCGAGCAGTAACTTGAGGTTTTCTACAAAAAACGCTAAATCGTAGTTCACATTGTCGGGTTTATCAGAACGACCAAAACCGGGTAAATCGAGAACAATATTACGAAAGCCAGCATTATCAAAAGCGGGGTAGTTGCCTTTAAAGTTACTGAAACCACTGGCGCCTGGGCCTGAACCGTGCAGCCAGACCACAACAGGGCCGTCGCCAATATCTAAGTAGTGCAGCGTCAAACCATTGTCCAGTTTGGCGTATTTACCGACAGGTAGTGGCAGATCTTTAACTTGAGTCATGAATATATCCTTTTAAGAAACGGCTGGTTTAACACCCGGCGCGATAGTGGTAGTGGTTGATGCAGGAGTATTGTCCAGCAGTTGTTTACGGTATTTTGGAATAGCGCTCAAAAAGAACAAGCAAGGTATAAGGAGCAAGCTTGTAGTCGCTACTAAGGCGTAGCGCAAGGCTTCAACGCCACCAATAATATTGTGTAGGGTGTCGCTGATGAAGCCCGCAACAACAGGGCCAAGACCGGCACCCAAGAGGGTTACGCTCATAAAGAATAGCGCGGTACCTTGTGCCAGTTTGTTGCTGGGTAATATGCGCGATAGTGCGCTAAATGATGGGATCGTCCACCACACACCAAAGAAGGCAAAGCCCATATAGAATAAGAAACCTGTGGGGATCGCAAGGCTGCCAATTGAAAACGCGGTGCCAGCCGGCCATAGATAAAATGCCATGGCTAAAGGAATGCTGATCAAGGTGCCAGCCAGAGCTGTGCCCAGCTGCCAGCCTGGATCGCGCGCTGACATTTTATCGGTGACATAACCGCACACGAGCGTACCAAGTAACGAAATACCGCCGCCACCAATACCCATTAACATCCCTGCATCTTGGATGGTGATTTGGTGTGAGCGGATCATAAAGCTGGGGGTCCACATTTGAATGGCATAACCGGTCACTGCAGCTGCGCCACCGGCCAGTACAATCATTAACATGCTGGGGATTTTCAATAGAGAAAAAGCCGTACGCAACATGCCTTCTTCAGGTATGCCTTTGCTGGCTGACATGGTTTGCTTGGGGCTTTTAACGGTAAATGCAAAAATCAGACCGACAAGAACGCCAGGTGCACCGACAATGATTAAAGTGGCGCGCCAGCCGTACATCTCTGCCAACACACCACCAAAACCTATGCCCAAAACCGCGCCGAGCGCTGGGCCTAGACCAAAGATAGCCAGTGCGCGTGCGCGTAAACGTGGCGGATATAACTCGGAAATCATCGCCACCGAGGGTGCACTGGCTCCTGCTTCACCGACAGCGACACCAATACGCAGTAAAACCAGCATAAAAAAGCTGGCCACAATACCGCTGAACATGGTGAAGATGCTCCAGACGATACAGGCGACAGCAATCACAACTTTACGGCCGACGCGATCAGAAAGACGACCTAAAGGTAAACCAAAGGCCGTGTAGAAAATTGCAAAAGCAACACCCGTGAGCAAGCCCATCATGGTGTCGGAGACTAAAAATTCAGCCTTAATCGGCTCAATCAATACCGAAATCACTAGGCGGTCGATGTAACTCAATACATAAATTATTGCCAGTAATACTAATGCGTAATGCGCGTTGCCAGGTACTTTGTCTGTGGGGTGGGCCATAAATGTACATCTCTTATCATTATTGTTGTGCGTGACTAATCATTGCCGTCAGGTCGCTTAAACGACATCGTCCATTTAGACCACTAGGTCAGCCACCTTAATGTATTACCGATTTAGTCTTTACGGACGATGCTCCGTGCTATGGCCTTTCATAATCTAATTCCATATGACTTGTAATGCCTTCCTGTGATTGCTCTTAGTAATAGGTTGGTAAAAAGAATTTTGACCCGTGATTGAGGTGTATATGCTCGGAGTTGATTCGCACGATAAAAACAATAACAAGGATCAATCGGTCTGGACGCCCGTGAGTGAGCAGGTGCAAAGGAAGCTTGATTTACGTTCGGCCATGGCAACAAAAATCAAACCCTCTGATTTCTATACGCTTGGCCAGCGTGTAGAGGATCAAATGGCGCAGTTCGCTGAGCATCAGTTTTTAATTTACAACGATCGCAGTTACACCTACAGCGAAGTAAATGAGAAGGTCAATCAGTACGCCAGCGCTTTATTGGCTCGCGGTGTAGGACCTGGCGATGTGTGCGCGGTTGCGGTTGAAAACCGTCCAGAATTATTCTTTTGCTGGTTTGCTTTAGCTAAGATTGGCGCAGTGACGACCTTGGTGAACTATCACCTTGTGGGTAAACCATTGTTGCATGTGCTGGAAGCGACCCAAACTAAAATTGTTTTGGTCGGTGAAGAGTGCATCCAGCCATTTTTGGATACACCACAAGCGCAGCAATGGCCGCAATGGTTGATCCCTGATGTGGAGAATCCAGCAAGTCCAAATGATTTAACCCGCTTTGATTGTGATTTTGCGTTGCAGATTGACAGCGCTCCCACCACACAGCCTGATCCACAGCTGCGTGCGGATATTCGTGCTGAAGACGATATGTTGTATATCTTTACTTCAGGCACCACAGGTTTACCTAAAGCAGCTCGTTACAGTCATATGCGTTGGATGACATCCGGTGATGTGATGGAAGTGACGCTGGAAACCGGTACCGATGATGTGTTTTATTGCTGCTTGCCTCTGTATCACGGTGCTGCTGCAACCTCGGTTGTGTCCACTGCCTTAGCTTCAGGCGCTGCTGTTTTTATTCGTCGCAAGTTCAGTGCCAGCCGTTTTTGGACAGATGTGCGTGAGCATAAAGTTACGGTATTTCAGTATGTAGGGGAGATCTGCCGCTACTTATTGAATCGACCAGAATCCATTGAAGAAAAGAATAATAGCTTGCGTTGCATGTTGGGTGCAGGTTTGACTTCCGACACGTGGCAGCGCTGGATTAAGCGTTTTGGCCAGCTTGATGTGTATGAAGGCTGGGGCGCAACGGAAGCCAATACGGCGACCATTAACCTGGATAATTTTATTGGTTCATGCGGTCGCATTCCTGATTGGAATAAAACTAACTTGCGCTTATTGCGCATCAATCAAGAAACGCAAACCCATGATCGCGATGAGCATGGGTTCTATATCCATTGCGAGCCGGGCGAAGTTGGTGAAGCGGTGGGCTTTATTGTGGATTCGCCTGAGATCGGTGCGGGTCGCTTTGAAGGCTATACCTCTGCTGCGGCCACAGAAACTAAAATTTTAAGAGATGTTTTCCAGAAGGGCGATGCTTGGTGGAGCTCCGGTGACTTGTTGCGCTACGACGCCAATGGTTACTGTTATTTTGTTGACCGTATGGGCGATACCTTCCGCTGGAAAAGTGAAAACGTCTCCACTCAAGAGGTTGCTTCAGAATTAGGTGATTTTGCTGGCATGGAGTTCATCAATATCTATGGTGTAACTGTGCCTGAGCATGAAGGCCGTGCGGGTATGGCGCAAGTGGTGATGCAGCCAGATTGTGAGTTTGATCCCCAAGCCTTTTACCAGTTTGTGTGTGAGCGTTTGCCGCACTATGCGCGTCCGGTGTTTTTGCGTGTGGGGTATCAGGCAGATATGACTACTACCTTTAAGCACCGCAAAATTGATTTACAAAAAGAGGGCTATAACCCTGACAGCTTTGCTGATGATTTGTATATCAAAGATGACATTCACAACACCTACAGCCCTTACAGTGATGAAGTGCTGGCTCGTAATGCGTTGCCGCCTTTTGTCGGGAGTGGTGCATGAGACATTACCCAGCCCCGACCGAACAGAAGCATTTTGAGCTGAGCTTCCCTTGGACAACGCCACCTGAGCGAGGCGATTGGCAGGTGGTCGCTGAAGGCGTGGTGTGGCTGCGTATGCCGCTACCTTTTGGTCTAGATCACATCAACTTGTATCTTTTAGAGCATGGTGATGGCTGGGTTATTGTCGATACCGGTTTAGGCACGCAACAAACCCGTGATGTATGGGAGCGTGTCTTTACTGAAGTGATGCAGGATGCGCCAGTCAAAGCCGTGATCGCCACGCACTTTCATTATGACCATTGCGGCTCATTAGGCTGGTTGGCGGATCGTTTTCAGTGCCCTGTATATATGACGCGCGGTGAGTATCAGGCGTTATTTATCAGCCCATCGACTGAGGGTGGTATGGGCTGGCAAATGAGCCAGTTTTATCGCCACAGCGGTATGCCAGATGAAGATATATCGGGCTTGCTCAGCGTGATGGGTGACAGCAGTTATGTGCAGGATGCGCCTGAAAGCTACAACCGTTTAGTAGCCAATCAGGTGTTGCGCATCGGTCATCACGATTGGGAAGTGGTGATTGCCTCAGGGCACTCGCCTGAGCATGCATGTTTGTATAACCGCCAAGCGGGCTTATTTATTTCAGGTGATCAGGTTTTGCCGCGTATCACCTCAAGTGTCTGTGTGACGGTGACGGAGCCGGGCGCGAATCCTTTAAAAGAATGGTTGGACAGTTTGCAAGGATTGCGTTGTGTCTCAGATGACGTGTTAGTTCTGCCGGCGCATGAGCGGCCTTTTTATGGCTTGCACCATCGCTTAGAGCAATTAACCGAGCACCATCAGGGTCATCTGGATCGGTTACTGGAGCATATGTGTGAGGCACGAACTGCGGATGAGCTGATGCGGTTTATGTTTCCACGTGTGCGCTCATCGTTTGATGTGCTGCTCGCTAATGGTGAGGTCTTGGCACATCTTAATTTACTACTGGAAGAGGGACGCATCACACGACAACTGATTGGGGAGTGTTACCGCTACCAGCGTGTGCTGGCTAGTAATGAGTGTTCTGTAGAGGTGCAGGTCACTCATATTTAAACAGTAAGAGACTAAAAAGATGTGGCAAACATATCTTTTATTTGGAGAGTAAGCATGAGTAACAATAAGAACAAAGGCTCTATCTTTCATCTTAATCGATTGGTCAAGACCACTCTCGTAGCTGCAGTTGCAGCCGGTGTGGCATCGATGGCCCATGCTGGGGAAACCATCCAATTCGATCATGGCGCGAACTTAAAGTGGAGTTTGACCACAGGTTACGGGCTTGGTGTTCGGATGGAGAAACAAGACAAAAGATTGCTGGGCGCTGAAGGTAACCGCAACTTTGATCGTGGCTCCTTAACCACACACCGTGTTGGTGCGCTGGGTGAGTTGGTCTATACCAACACCAATAGCAGCTGGGGTGAGTGGGGTGGAGTGGTACGCGGTACGACGTTCTATGATGATGTCTATCACCGTACAAATGATAACAGGAAGCCAGTTAACCACGGCGGTAAGGTTGATGAGTTCAGCAGTGGTGCCAAGTATTACAGCGGTGGCCGTAGCCGTTTCCTCGATGCTTATGTATTTACTGATATCCAGCTGCCGTCTGATCAGTACTTAGCACTTAAGGGTGGTCGTCATGTGGTGTCATGGGGTGAAGGCTTGTTCTACCCAGGCGTAAACGGTATGCAAGGGCCGGTGGACGTCGTTAAATCCACCACGCCAGGTACTGAAACCAAGGAAGTTTTGTTGCCTACGGGGCAAGTGTCTGCAGACTGGAATATCAACCCGCTGTTTGGTTTGTCCGCTTACTACCAGTATGAGTGGTTACCCAATGACTTAAGTCCAGTGGGCAGTTACTTGTCGACTAACAACGTGATTGGTCCTCGACCAGATGCACTTGCTCCAAAGGGTGGCGTATATACTGGCAAAAATAAGCCGAAAAGTAGCGGGCAGTACGGTGTACGCGCCACGATTCGACCGAATTTTGACTGGGAATTCTCGGTTTTCCATATCAATTACCATGATAAAAACCCATGGGGTCTTGAATACGCTGATTATTATCTAGCTGCTCCAGGTGTGATGGCGCCAGGTAGCTATAAAATTGGCTACTTTGACAACATTAAGTTAACCGGTGCCAGCGTTTCGACGCGTATTGGTAATACTCAAGTGTCAGGTGAGGTGTCTTATCGTGATGGCGCGCCTGTCAACGTGCTTGGTCCTGGCGATGCTTTAGAAACCGTGCGTGGTAAGGGTTATCAGGCACAAGCCAGTTTTGTGCACACCTTAGGTGATATGCCTTGGGCGCGTGGTACAACCTTGATGGGTGAGATTGTGCACGTTGCAGCAACCAGTGTGGAATCTGCAGTCAAGGGTGGCCAGTCTTACAACAAGTACAGCTACGATACCGATGGTCAGTACCAGACTAAAAGCGCAACTGCTTTCACTGCGCAGGCAGT
Source organism: Gammaproteobacteria bacterium (assembly GCA_012800475.1). Lineage (GTDB taxonomy): Bacteria > Pseudomonadota > Gammaproteobacteria > Pseudomonadales > Pseudomonadaceae > Denitrificimonas. The sequence goes on along the minus strand of JAAZJF010000008.1, from coordinate 5,150 downwards.
CTTAAGCTATCCGGGAGTTTTCTCCGGTTGGGACTTGAGTGTGCCTGTGAGCTACTCCCATGTGATTGACGGTAAGACTCCGATGGCCGGTGCAATTGGTGGTGGACAAGGTGACCGCCGCTTGTCAGTGGGTACAACCTTTAAGCGTTTAGGTAACTTGGAACTCAATGGTACTTATGTTGCTTATATGGGCGAAGCCAGCACTAGAAGAAATCGTCAGTTAACTGACCGTGATCAGTTGAGCTTCTCAGCCAAGTACTCGTTCTAATACCTGATATATGCGAACAGGGCCCAGTGTATTAAATGACTAAAACACTGGGCTTAAAAAAATAAGAGTTGGAGATAATAATAATGATATATCGTCGCGCTAGTATGGCTCTTGCAATCGCCTCTGTTTTAGCTTTGCCTTCTGCAGCCTTTGCAGCGGTAAGTGCTGAAGAAGCCGCAAAGCTGGGTAATGAATTAACCTGTGTCGGTGCTGAGCGGGCAGGTAACGCAGAGGGTACGATTCCTGAGTACACCGGTAAGTACTTAGGTAAAGTGCCGGGCTGGAATATTAAGCCGCACAGTGGTGATCACCCCATCGATCCGTATGCAGATGAAAAGCCACGCTTGGTTTTGACCGCTGCAAACTATAAAGAACACGCTGATAAACTGTCTGAAGGGCAGAAGGCGATGTTTGAAAAGTACCCCGATACCTATCGCATGGAAGTCTACCCGACTCACCGTGATTTCCGTTACCCAGAGTTTGTCTGTGAGCGCGCTAAAGAAAACGCACTGACAGCCAAAGTTGTAGATGATGGTTATGGTATTGACGGTATTGGTCACAACCCTTTCCCAATTCCAAAAACTGCGATGGAAGCGTTATGGAATCACCAATTGCCTTACCGTGATTGGACTGAAGAAAGTACGCGTGACATCGTCACTGTGGGTGCAAATGGCTCTTACGGTTATGGCCGTTCCTATGGTAAGTGCTTAGCCTTATCCAATGACCCCAACGTAACGCCGCATTCAAAAGACGGTATTTCATCCATGTGCCGTACTGAAGTTGTGTTGCCAACACGCGACAGCGGTAATACGTCTATGAACCACGAGCCCTACAACTACCTGACATCGTCACGTATTGCATGGTCGTATAACGCCGGTACGCGTCGTGTGCGCTTGGCACCAGGTTACGGTTATGATCAGTCGCTTGGTGGTAGTAACGGTACCATTACTATTGATGAGGATCGTATGTTTAATGGTGCTCCAGATCGCTACAACTGGGAGCTCAAAGGCAAGAAAGAAGTCTTTATTCCAGCTAACGGTTATAAAACCGAAGTGGCTGACTTAAAATATAAAGATTTACTGACGCCGAACCACGCAGATCCTAAGCACATTCGTTATGAGTTACGTCGCGTGTGGATTCTGGAAGCTACGTTGAAAGACAGCAGTCGTCACCTCTATGGTAAGCGTCGTCTCTACCTTGATGAGGATACCTGGCATGCAGTGATGGCGGATAACTACGATACCCGTGGTAACTTGTGGAAATTTGCTTTCCTCAACACCATCTACCACCCAGATATGAGTGCGTGGAGATCGGGTGCTTCGTTCTATCATGACCTCAACACAGGTGACTATGTGGGTTATAACTTGACGAACGAGCGTCGTATCAGCTCGATCATTAACAAGGGCGATCAAAGAAAAAGTGACTACACACCTGACCGTTTACGTGCTCAGGGTCGCTAATTTGTCATAGTTGTTAACCTTGCGGTACCTAAAGCCCACGCCAATGCGTGGGCTTTTTTGTTTGCCGGGGTTAGATCACTCAAGTTGCAGAACTGGGCTGTATGGAATCAAGTAAGCTGCTGTTGCAGTGTAGGTTGTCCAGTGAGAATGATTTTTTGTTAAACAAGTGTTTGACTCTAGGCCTTTTGGACGATGAGTGATGGTCTGCAGTCTTGTAAAAAAGATGCACAAAGATAGCAGATAATATCTATAAAAAAGGTGCTCTACATGGGATGGAAAGGAGAAGCAGCAATTGTTGGTGCTGCGCAGTACAAACCACAAAAATACTCTGAAGCCCCGCAAATGTTTCACTTGGAACAGGTGGCTGATCTAGCTCGACAAGCGTTGGATGATGCGGGTCTGCAAGCGAGTGACTTAGATGGTTTAGTGATTAATGGTCCGCATTTTCATGAGGCCTCGGTCTTTGTTCCGGCGATGGCGGCTGAGTATCTTGGCATTGCAGTCAACTTTGCTGAAGTTGTGGATTTGGGTGGTACCACACCTGTAGGTATGGTGTGGCGTGCTGCTGCAGCGATTGAGATGGGGTTGTGTCAAGCGGTGCTTTGTGTGCTGCCGATGCGTATGGCACCTTTTGGGCGTGATGAAGATCCTGCGGCCATGGCCCGCGCGATGCGCTTTGGTGGTCACAGTACTGCATTTGGTGCGCCAGAAGCTGAGTTTGATTTACCCTATGGCCACTTAGGTCAGAACACCGGTTATGCCATGATTGCTAAGCGTTATGCTGCGCAATATGGCTACGATGAGCGCGCTATGGCGAAGATTGCTGTGGATCAGCGCACCAATGCGTTAGCCAATCCCAATGCGATTTTTCATGGTCAGCCTTTGAGTATTGAAGATGTGCTCAATAGCCGCATGGTCGCTGATCCATTGCGCGTGTTGGAAATTGTCATGCCCGTCGCCGGTGGTGCTGCAGTGATTGTAGCTTCCAAAGAAGTCGCCGCACGTGCACGTAACCGTGGTGCACATATCACAGGTTTCGGTGAGCGCTTAGGCTATAAATCACCCACCTATTCGCCAGACATGACAGAAACACCCGTCGGTCCAGCAGCGCGTCGCGCCTTTGAAATGTCGGGCTTGAAGCCGTCGGATATGAATGCCGCGCAGATTTATGACTGCTACACCATTACCGTGTTGCTCAGTTTAGAAGATGCAGGCTTCTGTCCGAAGGGCGAAGGTATGCGCTTTATTCTTGAGAATGATCTGACTTGGAAAGGTAACTTCCCTGTCAATACCCATGGTGGTCAGTTGAGCTTTGGTCAGGCCGGATCAGCCGGTGGTTTCTCGCAAATTATTGAAGCCTTTGATCAGATTCGTGGCAAAGCGGGCGAGCGACAATTAAAGAACTGTGATCGAGTGTTCGTGTCCGGTACCGGCGGCGTCATGAGTGAGCAGGGCGCACTGATTCTTGAGGGAGCATAACCATGTCTAGCAATAAACCAATGCCGATTGCCACATACATTTCCGCACCATTTTGGGATGGCTTGAAAGCAGGCAAAATTTTGCTGCAGCATTGCAGTGCATGTGCCAAGTGGACCTTTTATCCACGTCGTCACTGCTCGCATTGTTTGTCCGATCAAGTTGAGTTTCGTGAAGTCAGCGGTGAGGGTACTTTGTACACTTACACGGTCGCGCGTATTCCCACTTTGCCTGAGTTTGCAGGTCCCGAGCCGCAGCTGTTGGCTGTGGTGGAGCTCGATGAAGGTGTGCGTGTGAACACCACTTTGGTGGGTTTGCAAGAAAGCGATATTGAAATCGGTATGCGCGTTAAACCTGTGCGTGCCCGCGTTAGCGAAGACGGCACAGTGTTGTTGCGCTTTACTGGAGCAAATGTTGATTTAGTTGAGTTAGATGAAGTGCCACAGCAGCCTGAAGCACCGGTAGTGGATGCCAATGCAGCACCTGCGCGTCAAGTGGCGTTGACTGATGAGGCAGGCTTGCAAGCCTTGGTTTCAGAGGAGTTCAGCCCTTGGAGTAATCAGCTGTTGGTGGATCAGGCGATGATCAATCAGTTTGCTGAATTGTCAGGTGACAATTACTGGATTCACACCGATCCTGAGCGTGCGCGTAAAGAAGGTCCTTTTGGCGGCACGATTGCCCATGGTGCTTTGGTGCAAGTGCTGACCTCTAAGCTGCAGTTGGATTTAGGTTTTGAGATCACAGGTTTTACCAATATGGTCAACTACGGCTCTCAGCGCCTGCGTTTTCCATCACCGGTGCCCGCGGGTTCTTTGATTCATTCGCGTGCGCGTGTGAAGTCCATTGAGAAAGTACGCAGCGGTACTCAGATGGTACTTGAGATGAATATTCACGTGGTCGGACAAGAGCGTCCAGCCGTCATTAATGACTTGATTATTCTCTATATGTAAGAGTTTCAAAGCTTAGGTTTCACCCGGAATGCAACTCCCTTTTTAAGCCGTCTACGCGTAAGCCAGACGGCTTTTTTTTGCCTTAAACCCGCGTGGTTGCTCGTCAAAAAACATTAGTCTCAATGGACGATGAGCAATTGGGGCGTTCACGCAATAATCGAAACAGTCCTAAAATTAGGTGTATCAGGAGAACAATTATAATGAGCACTGTTCAATCATTGAGTTATATCGTCACCCAAGTTCAGAGTCTTGAGTCTTGGCGCCACTACGCTGAAGAAGTGTTGGGCATGATGACGACGACCGAAGCCGACGGATCGCTGCGCGTTAAAATGGATGAGCGTCCTTTTCGTATTTTAGTACAAGAGGGTGCCACTGATGTGTATCTGGCTTCCGGTTGGGAGCTGGGCAGTGAGGAAGACTTTACCGCCATGCTCAAGCACATTGAAGAGCAGGGTGTCAGCTACGAGTTAGGTGATCGCGCATTGTGTGTGTCGCGTGGTGTGCAAGCCATTGCCTGCCTGGCTGATCCAGCGGGTAACCGTCACGAGTTGAGCTGGGGTCATATCTCAGGCTGTCAGCCATTTGTCTCTCCGCAAGGCGTACCGCGCTTTGTGACCGATGGCATGGGTTTAGGTCACACCGTGCTGCCGGCACCTAACTTTGATGAATGTGCTGCGTTTTATCGTGATGTTTTGGGTTTTCGTAAATCCGATATCTTTAATTTCCGTCCAGCTCCTGATGCTGATGCAACGCGCATCCACTTTATGCATTGCGGCAATGCGCGCCATCACAGTTTGGCGATTGCCGAATACGATGTGCCCAGCAAATGCGTGCACATGATGGTTGAAGTGGACAGTATGACCGAAGTGGGTCGTGCGCATGACCGCCGTGAAGCCCACGGTGTGCCGTTGTCGGCCACTTTAGGTCAGCATCTGAACGACAAAATGACTTCTTTTTATATGAAAACGCCATCCGGATTTGATCTGGAGTTTGGTT